>NZ_JABXXP010000082.1 GCF_013376155.1 Nguyenibacter vanlangensis | reverse complement strand
GCCGCATCTCCCGGCGGCGACGCCCAGCCCGCCGACTGGTCCGCCGATTGGCGGCAATTCTACCGCGACCCGGTCATGCGGGCGCTGATCGCGCTGACGCTGGACAATAACCGCGACCTGCGCATCGCCCGCCAGCAGGCCGAGGCCGCCAGCGCGCAGTTCGACATCGAGAGCGCGTCCCTGTTCCCCACCCTGGACGGCACCGCCGGCGCCAATGTCCAGAAGCAATATTCGCGGATCTGGAGCCTGTCGCAGACCTCGGGCCCGTTCTACATGCGCCAATATGCCGTGGGATTCGGCATCTCGGCCTATGAGGTCGATCTGTGGGGACGGGTACGCAGCGCCTCGCGCGCCGCCTTCGACCGGGCGATGGGCTCGGCCCTCGACCACCAGGCCCTGCAGATCAGCCTGACCGCCGCCGTGGCCTCGGCCATGCTGGCCTGGGTGGCCGACAACCAGACCGTGCGGATGACGCAGCAGATCCTGGAGAACTGGCGCCATACCGACGCGCTGATCCGGCATACCGCGCAGGTCGGCACCGGCACCCAGTTGGACGTGGCGCAGGCGGACTCCGCGGTGCATGAGGCCGAAACCGATCTGCAACTTTATACCCGCCAGCGCGCCCAGGCGCTGAACCAGTTGGAGCTGCTGGTCGGCGCCCCGCTGCCGGACGGTCTGCGCGGGGCGCTGGAGGCCAAGACCACCCTGGCCGGTGTGGTGCCCTTTCCCGCCATTCCGGCCGGATTGCCGTCCGACCTGATCGGCCGCCGCCCGGACATCCTGGCGGCCGAGGCGGCACTGCGCGCCGCCAATGACGATATCGGCGCCGCCCGCGCGGAGTTCTTCCCCAAAATCCAGATCACCGCGTCGGGCGGCACGGCCAGCAACAACATCACCCGCCTGTTCGAGAGCGGCATGGGGGCCTGGAACGTCGCGCCGCAGATCACCATGCCGCTGTTCGACGCCGGGCGCCTGACCGCGCAGTTGCACATGGCCCACGCCCGGAAGACGGAAGACATCGCCCGCTACGAGAAGACGATCCAGACCGCGTTCCGCGAGGTCGCGGACGCCCTGGCCGGCCGCGGCACCTATCTGCAGCAGCTTGCCGCCCAGGACGCGCTGATCGCCTCCAACGGACGGCAATACACGCTGGCGCTCGACCGGTTCGAAGCCGGCTACGATACCTACCTGGCCACCCTGACCGCCCAGCGCACGCTCTATGCCGCGCAACTGGGCGGCATCACGACCCGGCTGCAGGACCTGTCGAACACCGTGACCCTGTATAAAGCCCTCGGCGGCGGCTGGCCCGGCACCGTGCCGGCCCGGCCCTTCAAGCTGGGTGATCATATTCTCTAGTCGCGAGGACGGGAGGGCATTCTTCTGTTTCAAAAAAGAACCAAAAAATTTCAAACGTTTGAAGATTTCGCCTTCGGCCGCCGACGCCATTGCGGCGGCCGAAAACAATGTCCGTTTCCGCCCCTTATTTCCCGGCATATGCCTTATGTCCGCAATTTATGCTGGAAGAGCTTTATCGTCCGAAAATAAAGGATATTTATTATCCAATTAATTATCCGAAAGGATAACGAATATCCTTTATTTTGCAGAGAGAGCCATGACGCAGTCCTGCCGGGGCACGCGCTTGATCCGGTTCCTGCCGGCGGTGGCAGCCGGCATGTACCCGTTTCTCGTGCAAGCATTTCATCATTTCGCAGGGCCGCCAGCCGCCCACGCCACGATGCCGCAGCGCGCTGGCGCCGCAATGTTCCTGATCACCATGCTTATCGTACCGGCGCTGGGAATCGTCTGTGCGGCGATACCGGGGCAAGGCGTCGGCGCGCGAAGGCTGGCCTATGCCAGCGTCGCGGCCCCGACATTGTATGTCTTCCTGGGCGTGGTCCAGACGTTGGCGGGAAGTCCGCTTCCTGACGCGCTTGTCTGGTGTCTGATCTGGCTTAGCGCCGCGGCGTATATGGAAACCACCCGGGGCCGCCTTCAGGGCACGCGACGGAAACCCGATCTCGCACGTTGGCGCGTCGCACATGGCGTCACCGGTGCGATCATTCTCTTCTATGCTCTCTTTCATATCGCCAATCATGTCTTTGGACTGATCGGCCCGGAAGCATACGCCGCAGTCATGGATCTGGGCCGCAAGGTCTATCGCGCACCCTATATCGAACCGGCGCTCGTGCTGGCCCTGTTTTTTCAGGTCGGCAGCGGACTTTACGTGGCCTGGCACGAAAGTATCGTCGTGCCGGCGGATTTCCAGCGCCTGATTCAGGTCGCCTCGGGCTTCTACCTGTCAGTATTTCTGCTCGGGCACATGAATTCCGTCTTCATTTACGCGCGTACCGTTCTTGGAATCCCCACGGACTGGGCATTCGCAACAGGCGCGCCCACGGGTCTCATCCATGACGCCTGGAATATCCGCCTGCTGCCGCACTATGCGCTGGGCGTGTTTTTCATGCTCGCACATCTCGTCTCGGGATTCCGTATCGTCGTGATTGCACACGGCGTCTCCCAACCGATCGCGAACCGCTTATGGACCACAGGCGTCTCCGTCAGCGCTCTTGTCGCGACAGCCATCATCGCCGGCATGTGCGGGGTCAGACCATGAACGGACCAGTGACGATTTTTTCGCCATCCTTGCCGGCCAAAGCCGAAGAAGAAGCCATGAGCGGGTCTTCCCGCATCGCCGCGACGAGATACTCGATAAGGGTTCTCACGCGAAGCGGCATGTTGCGCCGGGACGCGTAGATCAGGTTGATCGGCAGGCGGGCCGGTGGGAAATCGGGCATCAGATTGACCAGCCGTCCGGCCTCGATATCGGGGATGGCGAGAATGTGGGAGAGGATCGCGATCCCCGTGCCTGCAAGTACCGCGCGATGGACGGCGACGGCATTGTTGACAACGAGACGCGGCGCGATCCGCACGGCGATTTCATCGTCCCCATTGGAAAACAGCCATGAACGGCCGTCGCCACCGCGTCTGTAGCAGATGCAGTCATGGCGGCTCAGATCTTCAAGCGTTCGGGGCTGGCTTCGTTTTTCCAGATAGGCCGGCGCGGCGACCAGAAAGGCGGTGGTCCAGCCGATCCTGCGGCACACCAGGCTACAGTCGGCAACGGGGCCGAGACGAACTTCGAAATCGATGCCGTCTTCGACCAGATCGGACGGTTCTTCGCGAAACAGCAATTCGACCGAAAGGTCCGGGTACTGGTCAAGAAGGATTGCGAGCCGGTCGCTCATATAGAGCCCCAGCGGCGCGGGCACCGAGAGCCGAACCTTGCCCGATGCAGTTCCCGTCGAACCGGCGGACTCGCCGAGCGCCTCCACCGCCTCGATCACCTTGCGCGCCATCGGAATCATCTGCTCGCCTTCGGCCGTCAACGCCAATGCGGTGGTCGAGCGATGCAGAAGGCGCATGCCGAAATGGGCCTCCAGAGCAGAAACCTGCCGGGAAACAGCAGGCTGCGTCAATCGGAGATCCACGGCGGCGGCCGAGAAGGAACCGGTCTCGACGACTCTCAGGAATGTCCGCAGCGCACAGACGATGTCCATTCCCACTCCCTATTTCTCGACATAAGGCTTATGTCCGCAGTTTAGGCAGGAAGGGCTTTACCGTCCAGGTATTAAGGATATTAATTATCCACGAGGATATAAAATATCCTTGATAGGGAGAAAGCCGTGACGCAGCGACTGAACTACGCCCAGCAATCGCCGGAACTTTTCAAGCGGTTCCTGGACCTCAGCATGGCCCTGAAGAACAGCGCCATTGAACAGAAAATCCACGATCTCGTGCAGATCCGTGCCTCACAGATCAATGGCTGCGCATTCTGTCTCGACATGCATGTCAAGGAAGCCAAGATCCATGGCGAGAGCGAACTCAGGCTTTATCACATCGCCATCTGGCGTGAATCGAACCTGTTCCTCCCGCGTGAACGCGCGGCCCTTGCCTGGACCGAAGCGGTGACGAAGCTGCCGGAAGGCGGTATTTCCGACGAACTCTACGAGCGGGTGCGCGGCCAGTTGTCCGAGAAAGAAATCTCTGACCTGACCGTCTCGCTCATGGTCATCAATGCCTGGAACCGTGCGGGCGTCGCCTTCAGGACTGTGCCCGGCTCGGCCGACAGGACCTACGGTCTCGACAAGGCTGGGCTCGGCTGAAGTCATGTCCGTTCACGGATATGACTCCAGTGCCCTGATTCCGGAATTCGCAAGCGAATTTCGGAATCGAAAGGACAGAGAATCAATATTTTTAGTGGCCTGCTGATCCGGGAAATTCTCATAAGAATTTCTCGGGCATGACACTAGCCATTGTTATGGCGAGCATCTTCACACGATCAGGCGATTCCGTCTGATCCATGATCCGCTCTCAGCCGCCCGCCCTGTGGGCGGCGCAGGAAGACATCTCATGACATTCAATGACCGGCAGGAGACAAATATGACCCTGGATACCCCTCCACGCCCCGGCGGACCGGGACTGGGCGAACCGGTTCCGTCGCGTTACGCGCTGCGCGTCGGCACGATCGACGTGCTGGTGGTCAGCGACGGGGTGCTGCCACTGCCAACCGCTATGCTGGCGTACAACGCCGACCCGGCCGTCCGGGCGGAATGGATGAACCGCATGTTTCTGCCGCCGGATGCTTTCGACTGGCCTCTGAACGCGGTCGTGGTGCGTAGCGGCGGGCAGACCATCCTCGTCGACGCCGGGCTCGGGATGGACCCGGATCTGGCCTTGCCGCGGGCCGGGCAACTGGCCCTGCGGCTGGCAGCAGCCGGCATCGATCTCGGCGCCGTAACCGACGTGGTGCTGACCCACATGCATATGGACCATGTTGGCGGGCTGCTTGTCGACGGGGTGAAGGGCCGACTGCGTCCGGACCTGCGAATTCACGTTGCCGCCGCCGAGGTCGAGTTCTGGAAAGCACCCGATTTCTCCCACACCTCCATGCCGCAAGGGTTCCCGGACGCGCTTCGGGCAGCCGCCAGAACGTTCCTGGACCAGTACCGCGATCATCTGCGGCTGTTCGAGGAAGAGCACGAGATCGCGCCGGGGGTGGTCGTCCACCGCACCGGCGGCCACACCCCCGGACATAGCGTGGTCCGCCTGGCATCCGAAGGCGACAGGCTGATATTCGCCGGCGACGCCGTGTTCCCGGTCGGGTTCGACCATCCCGACTGGCACAACGGCTTCGAACATGATCCGGAGGAGGCAGTCCGCGTTCGGATCCGGTTGTTGCGGGAACTGGCGGAGACCGGCGGGCAGATGGTGGCCACCCATATGCCCTTCCCGTCCATCGGCCGTGTAGCGTTCGCTGGCGACGCCTTTCGTTGGGTGCCGGCCTTCTGGGACTATTGACGGCTCCGGGGACCCAACGAACGAGATGCGCCCGAAAGCGGCGCGGTTGGAGATATTCCATGAAAATCGTTATTATCGGTGGAACCGGCCTGGTCGGTTCGAAGGCTGCCGAGCGCCTGCGCAAGCAGGGCCATGAGGTGATCGCCGCCGCACCGAGCACCGGCGTCGATACCTTTACCGGCGCGGGCTTGGCGAATGTGCTCAGGGGGGTTGAAATGGTGATCGACCTGGCGAACTCGCCCTCCTTCGAGGACAGGGCCGTGCTCGAATTCTTCCAGATGTCGGGCCGGAACCTGATCGCGGCGGAGAAGGAGGCTGGCGTGAAGCATCACGTCGCGCTGTCCATCGTCGGCGCCGATCGGCTGCCGGAAAGCGGCTATATGCGCGCCAAGGTCGCCCAGGAAAAGATCATCAGGGAAGCGGGCATTCCCTACACGATCGTGCGTTCCACCCAGTTCCTGGAATTCCTGGGCCGCATCGCCCAGGCGGGTGCCGTCGACGGTGTACTCCACCTGTCGACAGCCTGCCTGCAGCCGATCGCCTCCGATGATGTCGCGGATTTCGTGGCCGAGGCGGCCCTTGCCGCGCCGGCCGACGGCGTAATCGAGATCTCCGGCCCCGAGCGTGCCCGCCTCTGCGATTTCGTCGGCCGGTACCTCAAGGTGATCGGTGACGCGCGCACCATCGTCGCCGATCCGCAAGCTCGGTATTTCGGGACGATACTGGAAGACGACTCGCTTGTCCCCGCCGACGATTTCCTCGTCGGCCGCATCAGCTTCGATCAATGGTTCGCTACGGCATCCGGAACATGACCCATTGCGCGCGCCGTCCGTCGGCGGCGCGGCGTCCAAATCCATGAAAGAATGATGGACATGATCAAGTCACTCGCTTTCGCCGCGGCATTGGCGGTGCTCCTGTTGGGATCGGCCCTGGCGAACGACGCGCCCGGCGGCGGCGAAGGCGCGAAAGTTACGCTGGTCTATGACCACGTGCTGCCGAATGTGCCCGGCAAGAGCATCAGGGGCGTGCTCGTCGAATATGCTCCAGGCGGTTTCTCGGAAGGCCACACGCATCCGAAATCCGCCTTCATCTACGCGATCGTTCTGGAAGGCGCGATCCGCAGCCAGGTCAATGACGGACCGGTCACGATCTACAGGGCCGGCGAAAGCTTTTCGGAACTGCCGGGCGATCGCCATGGCGTCAGCGAAAACGCCAGCAGGACGAAACCGGCGAAGTTGCTCGCCGTCTTCGTGGTCGACACAACCCAGAAGGAATTGACATTCCCACTCAGGAGATAGGTGAGCGGGCCGGGTATGCGACCCGCGCGTGGCCACTCTCCGACGCGACCAACCCTTATCGGTGAATCCCCGCCATGTTTGGTGACGACCACGCCCTGTCGCTTGCTCTGATCGATAGTCTGGGGATCGCCGGTATCGTCGTGTGGCACATGCAGGGCAGAAACCGCCCGACAGGCCGCCTGACCGTCCAGATCCTGTTCTTCGCCGGCATGAGCCTCGTGCTCTATATGGGCGGCATCGCGCCGCATCGGCCCGACGGTCTCTACACGCAGGGTTTTGCTGCGCTGCTCTCCAAATCGGCCAGGATCCTGTGGTGGACCCATTTCGCATGGACGATCGTCGGCTTCCTTCACATCTACGTCAGATTCAACCGCAAGCCGCAGGAAGCACACCTCATCTTGGACATGGCCGTCGCCGTTATCTATCTCGGCGTGGCGCTGTCGGTGATGGGTTTCGTATTCGGGATGCCGATCGCCACCCTGGTGACGACTTCGGGCGTCGCAGCCATAATCCTGGGCCTGGCGTTACAGAATACGCTCGGCGACGTCTTTTCCGGCATCGCGCTGACTCTTGGCAAGGCTTATGCGATCGGCGACTGGGTCCAGTTGAGCGACGGTACCGCAGGCCGCGTCACCGAGACCAACTGGCGCTCGACCAATCTGCTGACCGGTGCGAACAACATCGCCGTGCTGCCGAACAGCATGCTCGCAAGGCAAGGCCTGACCAGTCTCAGCCGCCCCGACGAGACGCATCAGATCACGCTGACCGTGCGCTTCGCCGCCGGGCAAAAGCCGCGCTTCGTCGAGGACGCCATGCGGTCCGTGCTGCAAGCGAGTACCCGGATCGTAAAGGACCCGCTGCCGGCCGTTGCCCTGAAAAGCATCGACGCGATCGCAATCGAAGCGGAGCTGCAGTTCCGTGTAGCCAGTCTCGCCATGGGGATGTCCGCCAAGAACGAGATCATCGACATCATCCATGACCAATGCGGAGCGAGCGGTCTTTTGCTGGCGATGCCCGCTGAAAGCCTCGTTTACATGCCGGTGGCAACCAGCCGCGAGTCTTCCGTTCCGAGTGCTGCAGCGCGCTTATCCCGCCCGGTCCAGGACCCACTCAAAACTGTTCTTCCATAGTGCGGGAGAGACCTCCTGCGACAGGATGTGACCGAGATCCGACAGCGTGACGCCGCGCAATTTTTGGCGCCAGGCTTCATCCGCCTCCCACATGATGCGCGCGATGGCGCAAGGGCTGCTGTCACAATGATCCGTCGGGCGGCAGGGATTGTTAGCACGGATGTTGTTGCAGACGAAGGTCCGCGCCTTCCCTTCCACGGCCTCCACGACGTCGAGAAAGGTCAGTTCCGCCGGTGATCGTGCGAGACGGTATCCGCCGGACGGACCAAGGGTCGTATGGACGAGTCCTGCTTGAGACAGGCTCTGTAGCGCCTTGGACAGATACTCTTTGGGAAGTCCGTGAAATTCCGCCAGCGCCTTGGTCGACAGATAGCGCCCTTCGGGGAGACCGGCAAGAATGGCACAACAATGCAGCGCCCATTCGACTTGGCTTTTCAGGATCATCAATTTGTTCCGCGGTCACACATCCCGGCAGGCATTAAGGATAAAAATTATCCCCTTTTTGGGCAGGAGTAAACGACGGGAGAGGCTTCGAATCGAGACGCACGGCGTCGGGCCGCCGCCAGCGCACAATCCTGGACGGGCTCAGATCCGGATCAGGAAGGTTGCTCCCGCATCCTCCTCCTGCGGCGCCAGCACCAGGCTGCCGCCGTGGTCCTGCACGATCTGCCGCGCCAGGCTCAGCCCGATCCCGGTGCCGCCCTCGCGCAGCGAGAAGAACGGCCGGAAGATCAGTGCCGCCTCCGCCGGGGCCACGCCCGCGCCGCTGTCGCGGATGCCGATCGTCAC
>NZ_JABXXP010000081.1 GCF_013376155.1 Nguyenibacter vanlangensis | reverse complement strand
CGGGAAACCCTCGAGCCGGCGATCGCGCTGGCGCCGCTGCCGGCCGGGGCAGAGGTCGTGGACGATTACAACATGGTGGGGCTGAGCCTGCGCGCCCATCCGGTATTTTTCCTGCGGGAGGATCTGCGGCAGCGGGGATTCGTCTCCTGCCGCGCCGCCATGGCGATGCGCGACGGATGCCGGGCGGAGGCCGCCGGCGTGGTGCTGGTGCGCCAGCGCCCCGGGTCAGGCGAGGGCGTGTGCTTCGTGACCCTGGAGGACGAGACGGGAATCGCCAATCTGCTCATCTGGCCGGATATTTTCGAGAAATATCGCCGGGTCATCCTGTCCGCGACCATGCTGGCCGCGAAGGGGCGCGTTCAGCGGGAGGGCGACGTCGTCCACCTGGTCACCCTGGAACTGACCGATCTTTCCCCCCTGTTCGCCGATGTCGGGAACCGGGACGTCTCCGGGGCCGGGCGTTTCGAGAGCGCGGCCGCGACCATTTCCGTCAGGTCGAGGGATTTTCACTGACATCGGCAACCGCCATGCCGCTTCACCCGTTCGGGACGACGCGGCATGGCGGTTTGCATCACTTGATGGTCTGGACGCCTCGGGTGACGGCCTCTTTGGCCAGAGTCGCATCCGTTTCGCCTTCGCCGCCGCTGAGGCCGAGGGCGCCGATCAGCTTGCCGTTCGCCATGATCGGATATCCGCCGCCCGCGGGGAGCGTATCCGGCAGGGTGGCGATCATGTAATTGCCGGCGTTCAAGGCGTGTTCCATGTCCGCCGTCGGGCGGAGATAGTTCACGGCGGTCTTGGCCTTCAGGATCGCGAGCCTGACGCTTCCGAGCTGCGTGCCGTCCATTTTCTGGAACGCCACGAGATTGCCGCCGGCATCGACGATGGCGATCGCGACATGCGCATGCCGGGCCTCGGCGGCGTGCTCCGCGTGCGCGATGAAGGCAAGCGATGTGCCGAGGTCCATGGCACGCTCCTGGGACAGGGCAGGATGCGAAAGGACCAGCCCCGTGGCGAGCATGCAGGCCGCAGCCAGCGCGCCGCGCGCCGGCGTGCGCCGCGCGTCGGGAGAGGCCGCGAATGAGAGGGACAGGCCGGAGAGAAAGCGCATGATGGTTCGCCGTCGATGGGAGAGTGGGAAAGGGGCGGGACGGCGTGCCGTCCCGATCGGGCAGGGCTTATACAAGCAGGGCTTAATATAAGCAGGCTTCATATAAACAGGCCGCCGGGGGTCGTGTGAAGGGCATCTTCGGCCCGGCGGGACGCATCAGAAATTCGTCGTGAACTGACCGCCGAGCACGGCGACGTCCTTGAAGGTCGTCGTGGCGCCGGGATGCTGCATATACTGGAAATCGGCCTGAAGGTTCGTCGCCGGTGCCAGGTTGATGCTGTAGAATGCCTCGTACATGTTTTCCCAGTTCTGGATTCCGTAAACCGGACCCCATTGATTGGACAGGAAGGGCTGTCCGAGGGCCTGAGAGGATTCCTGCTGGAGGCTGACGGTACGGCTCATGTCGACATGCTGGAACAGGATGCCCACGAAATCGCCCGGCCGGCGCCAGGACGTGCCGCTGTCCACGAAGCCGACCCATTCGCGGTCGCGCATGGCGACCTCGTTGCCCTGCGCATAGCCTGCGCCGCCTTCGATGATCAGGCCGTTGGTCAGGCCCGGTCCGTTGCGCATAAGCATCTGGTCGAACATCAGCCAGGCGACGTTCATGCCGGCTTCATAGCGGCGCGACTGACCCGTGGCCTGGAAGGAATTGCCGTTGATGTCCTCGTACAGGTTCGGATAGCGCGAATTGTCGTACCAATAGCCGATCTTGTAGTTGCCGCGCAGCTTGTCCCGGCCGAATTCGGGCATCCATCCGATTTCGAACTGCGACGTCACCTTGCCAAGGCCGCTTTGCGCCATGGCCCAACCCGAAATGCCGCCATTATAGGCGTGCGGGCTGACGGCGAAGACGCCGCCCATGATATAGGTCTGATCGGTCGGACGGATCCTGAGAACGCCGCCCAGATTCCCCGAGGGCCAGTCGCGGCCTCCGGGATTGTATTTCCCGGGTGCGAAATTGCTGCAGACCGAGACGTTCATGAAGAAACAGGCCGTATAATCGAAGGAGAAGAAGCTGCCGGTCGGGATGTCGCCCAGGGACAGGATGACGTGTTTGTTGAAAAAGGTCTTGTCCGCATAGAGTTCGACGAGATGGGCGACCACGTTGCCGCGCGCGCCGTAGATCTGTTCGGGGTTGGTAACGGAATCGCCCACGGCCTGGCTGAAGCTCCGGCCGTGTCCATTGACGACGAGCATATGGGTCCAGAAGCCGTTCACCCCGGCAAGGCGTTGCCAGTCGATATCCAGCTCTCCGGCGACCTGGCCGGCCAGGACGTTCGCCCGGGTCTTGCCGCCGGTGATGTTGCCCATATATTCCTCGTTCAGAGAGAAATTCAGGAAAATGCCGCGCTTGACCAGCCAGGGCTGGATGCCATGCCAGTCGCCGAACAGATGCGGCGCGCCTGCCAGCGTCGGGATGATGGGGCCGACATTGAATTCACCGACATTATCCATGGGATAGGCGATCCCCTGATATTCCGGCGGCGGCGCGCCCTGGTCGATCAGGTCATGCGGGACGGCCTGGGCCTGGGCCTGGGTCTGGGCATGGGCCTGGGCATGCGCCCCGTGCGAATGACAGAAAGATGTCAGAACAAAAGCGACAAGGAACCATGCGGCACTTTCAATGAAGTGACGTAAATGGTGACATTTCTTGCGTCCAACCATTGGAGTCCTATGGGAAACAGCGAAATTTTTTATCTGTGAAAAAGAGGCATTCGATTCATGAGGGGAATGGGGGCATCAAGTCTTCTTTCGTATCGGGGCATGGATCACTGGGATCCGGCTTAGCATAGACTGTTCGATTCCGTTATTGCGCTCCATGGATGTCCGTGTTGTCCAAGGAGAGCCGCCGGTCCCGAGACGGAAAATTTTTCTTTCGGAAAGGTCCGTTTCAAAAAATATACGGTGTAAAATCTACAGAACATAAAATCGTGGAAGTATCGCCAGATTAAATAATAATTTATACTTAGGGTATTAAATTAAATATCTGTTTAATATGTTCTGTGAATGCTGCGGGAAAAATAAAATAACATAAATAATTATTTATTTTTGCCTAAGAAATCATATAATAAAATTGATATTATATAAAAATTATATTAATATTTCGTAAAATCCCGGCAGAATACCGAATTTGATAGGTTTATATTTGAAATAATATTCAAATATTTATAATTAACTGCGAATTATGGAATTATTCTTCTGATATCGTGTAATTGATGGGCTGTTTTTCCAAATGAACGACTCTCCTTTTCGTGGTCAAAAAAAAGTTACCTGTTCGCCCTCCCGTCCGCGGTCCCGGCGCATTGCGCTCACAAATTTCCGCGATTATGGATTGTCCACCCTTCTGGTAAAGTCCGCTGACGCTGGGAAGAAGATTTTGCGTATTTCTTGAATTTTTAAATTCACGCTTTCGATAAATCGGAAAAGATATGGAAAATACTGAAATGCGGGGGACGCCGCGCGCGCGCGGCCGTATGGTGTCCCGCCGCAATATGCTGATGGTGTCCGGCGCGTCGGCTCTCGGCTTGTTCGCACCGTCCTTCCGGTCGGCCATGGCCCAGGGGATCGGCGGCGCGGCGGGGGACGACACGGCGGAATTCGTCGCCTTTTCCCGTTTCGCAACCGGACACGACAATCTCGACCCATTGGTCGGGCGGTCTCTTCTGGCGGCCCTGCGTGCCCAGAGCACGGCTTTTCCGGATCAGCTTGCCGCATTGATCAAGACGGTTGCGGACAGCAAGCCGGCGGACGTCGAGGCGCTGGAAGAATCGCTGCGCGGCAATCCGCTGCATGACACGCTGCTGCAGATCATTCGCGGCTGGTATTCCGGCGTGATAGAAGACGGCACCGATGCTAAGGTCTATGCGTTCGAAAATGCCCTGATGTATCAGCCGGCGCGCGATGTCGTGGTGATTCCGACCTATGCGCATAACGGCCCGAATTACTGGGTCGCCGAACCTGCTCCCGTCGCGCAAATGCCGCAATTCTGAACGGGAGCGAAAACATTGAAGAATTCTGTCTCGAAGTCCGGAACGCTGCTGCGGCGTTTCTGGCTGGCGGCTCCGTTGGTCCTGGCGGGGTATGCGGCGCCGTCGCATGCGCAAGCATCGCAGGGAGAGCCGATGAGCCGCGGCCATTACCTCGCGGTTGCTGCCGATTGCGCGGCCTGCCACACCAACGGCCGTGACGGCGCGTTCCTGGCGGGCGGATATGCCATCGCATCGCCGATGGGGGCGATCTATTCGACGAACATCACGCCGTCCAGGACATACGGCATCGGCAATTATACGCTCGAGCAATTCTCCCGCGCCATTCGGCATGGTGTGCGGGCGGATGGCGCCCAGCTTTATCCGGCGATGCCTTACGGGTCGTATAGTCTGCTGACGGACGACGACGTTGCGGCGCTGTACGATTACCTCATGCACGAGGTCAGGCCGGTGGATCGGCCTGCGCCGGAAACCCGGCTTCCGTTCCCGTTTTCGATCCGGGCGTCCCTTTGGGGCTGGAAGCTGCTGAGCGGCGTCGTCGGCAAGCCCTACGTTGCCGATCCCGCGCAGAGCGCCGCATGGAATCGCGGCAAATATCTCGTCGATGGCCTCGCGCATTGTGGAGAATGCCATACGCCGAGGAATATCATTCTGGCACCGAAGACATCGGCCTATCTCGCCGGAGGAGATGTCGGATCGTGGCGGGCGCCCAACATCACCAGCGATGTCGTGGCCGGGGTCGGCGGCTGGTCCGGCCAGGCGCTTCAGACCTATCTGCAGACGGGCAAAACCGCCCATGCCCGTGCCGCGGGACCGATGGCCGAAGCCGTCGAGCATAGTTTCCAGTATCTGACGCCGGATGACCTGGCGGCGATCGCGGTCTATGTGAAATCGGTGCCGACGATCGGCGAGCCGGGCCAGAGCGTCGCGAATTTCGCGCATGGCGGCAAGGCGGCGCCGTTCGATTACGCCGCCGCCAATGCGCGGCGCGGCGACAGCACCATCACGACCATGGCGGCCGGCAATGTCCTGTACGAATCGGTCTGTGCTAGCTGCCACCAGTCGGATGGCAGGGGCAGTGCCGACGGATATTATCCCTCGCTGGTCGGCAACACGACCACGGGTCAGTTGAACCCGAACGACCTGGTCGCGAGCATTCTTTTCGGCGTCGACCGGACGGTCGGTGGCCGTGAAATCCTGATGCCCGGTTTCGACGGACATTCCCTGGTGCAGTCGCTGTCCGATCAGCAGGTCGCCTCGATCGCCAATTACGTCCTGGCGCATTTCGGCAACGCGCAGGCTTCGGTGACCGCCGAGACCGTCGCCACGGTCCGCGCGGGCGGCAAGCAGGTCCCTATTGCGAAGCTTGCCGACCCTTCGGTCATCGCGGTCCTGGCTGTCGTCGGTCTCGTGATCCTGGGCGTTCTCGCTCTGGTGCTTCGTTTTGCCCTCAAGTCCAGACGCGCCGCCTGAGCCGCCGGGAAACAGGAGAAATTTCAGTCATGGCACAAGATACGCAGACGGCGGATGTCGTCATCGTCGGCGCGGGCATTTGCGGCTCCATGCTGGCGCACAAGCTTGCGCGCAACGGTCTGTCCGTGCTGCTGCTCGACGCGGGTCCGCACAGGGATCGCGACCAGATCGTCGAGAACTGGCGGAACATGCCGCCCAACAACAAGTCCCTGTACGACTACGCCACGCCGTACCCGTCGGTCCCGTGGGCGCCGCATACCAATTATTTTCCGGACAATGGCTATCTGATCGTCAAGGGGCCGGACGCCAGCGCGTATCGTCAGGGCATCATCAAGGGCGTGGGCGGCACGACCTGGCATTGGGCCGCGTCGAGCTGGCGGTATCTGCCGAACGATTTCCGCCTGAAATCGACGTATGGCGTCGGCCGCGACTACGCCATGAGCTATGACGAGCTGGAGCCGTATTATTACGCGGCGGAACTGGAAATGGGCGTGAAGGGCCCCAACGGACAGGAGATCATTCCGTCGGCGCCGAGGAAAAATCCGTGGCCGATGGATTCGATGCCCTATGGCCCGGGGGATCGTCTCTTCACGGAAATCGTCAAGCCGCTGGGCTATGACAATACGCCGGTGCCCCAGGCCCGCAACAGCCGTCCCTATGACGGCCGTCCCCAGTGCTGCGGCAACAATAACTGCATGCCGATCTGTCCGATCGGCGCGATGTATCACGGTGTCTACGGGGCGTGGAAGGCCGAGCGCCACGGCGCCAAGATCATCGCCAACGCCGTCGTCTACGCGATCGAGACGGACGCGAAGAACAACATCGTCGCGATGAATTATTACGATCCGGACAAGGGGACGCACCGCGTCGTCGCCAAGACGTTCGTCATCGCGGCCAACGGCATCGAGACGCCCAAGCTGCTGCTGCTGGCGGCCAATGACCGCAACCCCAACGGGATCGCCAATTCGTCCGACCAGGTCGGCCGCAACATGATGGATCACCCGGGGATCGGGATGAGCTTCCAGGCGGCGGAGCCCGTCTGGGCCGGCGGCGGGTCGGTGCAGATGAGTTCGATCACCAATTTCCGCGACGGCGCGTTCCGTTCGGAGCGTGCCGCCATCCAGATCGGCTACAACAACACGGCGCAGAATTCCCGCGCCGGGATGAAGGCCCTGTCCCTGGGGCTGGTCGGCAAGAAGCTGGACGAGGAGATCCGCCGCCGTTCGGCGCATGGCGTGGATATCTACGCCAATCACGAGATCCTGCCGAATCCGGAAAACCGCCTGGTTCTGTCGAAGGATCATCGCGACGCGCTGGGGATTCCGCATCCGGAAGTGACGTATGACGTCGGCGACTATGTCCGCAAGTCGGCGGTTCTGTCACGCCAGCATCTGATGAAGATCGCCCAGGCCATGGGGGGTACGGAAATCGAGATGACGCCCTATTTCACGCCGAACAACCATATCACCGGCGGGGCCATCATGGGGCATGACCCCAAGGATTCCGTTGTCGACCAATGGCTGCGGACGCATGACCATCCGAACCTGTTCCTGGCGACGGGGGCGACGATGGCGGCGTCGGGAACGGTCAATTCCACCCTGACGATGGCGGCGCTGTCGTTGCGTGCCGGCGATGCCATTCTGGAAGACATGAAGCACGGCTGACTCAGGTTCTGCTCGGATGCGCGCATCCGAGCAGGCAGGGCCGTCGGGCGAAACCATGGCATGGCGCATGTCCGGTGAACCGGTGTTCATCGGACATGCGTTTTGTTTTCCGGGGCCTCTCGCGGTCGGTCGGAACCACGCAGCGTCGTGGGATTTTCTGCAAAACGGTGACGTGGACCATGTCGTGACGGGTCTATCCCATCATGCCATCCCCCGAGGCCCGGGCTAGCGGCACCGGCTTGCCGCCGGGGCGTGGCGGCGGATGCGGATCGTCATGACGGGGCGAGAAGGAAGCTGAGCGAGGTGACGGGCGGGGGGGCGAGGGAGAAATCCATGTTGCCCTCGATTTCCAGCAGATGCCGCGCCATGAGGCGTGCCGCCTCCATGGTCGCCCCTTCGTGGATCGCCGCCAGAATTTGCCCGTGATCCATGGTCAGGCAGCAGGTCGCCTTGCGCCGCTCGAACAGGGCGATGATCAGGGACGTCCGCAGGATGAGGTCGCGCAGCATCGCCGCGATGACCGGGTTGCCGACGGCCAGGGCGAGTTCGAGATGGAACTGGCCGGACAGCCGGATCATGTTCACCGAATCATTCTGGCGATGGCTTTCGCGCTCGCGCTCGATCGTCGCGCGCAGCGTTTCGTACGCCTCGTCCGTCAGTTTCCGGCAAGGATGTTCGACGGTGCCGATTTCGAGCACGCGGCGCGCTGCGAGGATATGCATCGCGTCCTCGGGCGTCGGCCGGGCCACCGAGGCGCCGCGGGCCGGTTGCAGCACGATGATATGTTCGCGTGACAATGCCAGCAGGACGCGGCGGACGCGCGCGCGCGTCGTCGCGAAGGTCTCCGCAAGATGCTCCTCGGGCAGCTTGCTGCCCGGCGGCAGGCGCCGCTCGAGGATCGCGTCGCGGATCCGGTTCGCGATCGTGGCTTCTTCCGGCGCGAGGCCATTGGAATCGGTCGGGTCGAAAAACGAAAGCGTCATGGACATGGCGGTTCTGGCTGTCTCGGTAGCATGAGGCGCATGATCGATTGTGAACGTCATGCATGGCCGCCGCATCCCTGTCCAGTGAAAGGGCTGCCACTTATAGATTGTAAACAAAAAAGATGAACAATAGGATGGCGAGCGGCGAGGCTCTTCCGCTTCCGCCCTGGTCGCAAGGGGGACGCCGTGCCTCGGCTTCTGCTTTTCAATCCCAATACCGATGCCGCGCTGACCGCCCGACTGGTGGCGATCGCGCGGCGCCAATTGCCGGATTGGGCGGTGCGCGGCATGACGGCGCCGCGCGGGGCGCGGTATATCGCATCGCCCAAGGCCTTGCGCATGGCGGGCATGGTCGCCATGGACTGCCTTGCCGGCCTGGACCTGGCGGGGTGCGACGCCGTCCTGCTGGCATGTTTCGGCGACCCGGCGC
>NZ_JABXXP010000080.1 GCF_013376155.1 Nguyenibacter vanlangensis | reverse complement strand
CCAGGGTGGCGGCCAGCGCGGCGGGGCGCGCCGGGTGGCGTGATGCTCCGGGACAGGCCGGCTGGTCCGGCCTGTCCGGTATGGATCGTGACGGGGTGGCGCGAGGCGCTGCCCTCGACCCGTGGGGGAGGCGTGGACCTTTAGCCCCCGATTCATTGATAAGTAACAGGTTTCCAAAAAGCGCCGTCTTTGGCGGGGGCTGCCGGCGCGGTCAGGGGGCCGCGGGCTTGTGGCAGACGGCCTCGATATTATGGCCGTCGGGATCGAGGACGAAGGCGCCGTAATAATCGGGGTGGTATTGCGTCCGTAGGCCGGGCGGCCCGTTATCCCGGCCGCCGGCGGCCAGTGCGGCGCTGTAGAATTGGTCCACGCTCTGCCGGTCCGCGGCGGTGAATGCGACATGGGTACGGGCCGGCGATCCTTGCTCATGGCCGATCCAGAAGATGGGCTTTGGTGCCTCGCCATAGCCCGCGAAAGTGGTATTGTCCCCGTGGAGCCTGTCGATTCCCAGGGGCTTGAGGGCCCGGTCGTAGAAATCCTGGGCGCGGCCAAAATCGGAAACGCCGATGCCGACATGATCGAGCATGTCATTCCTCCAGTTTTCGGTCCCGTTTCTACATAATCTATCATGGTCGCGCGCGGCTTGGCGGGTTGTCGCGCCGTTCTGACGGTGCGTCGGATCACAAGGGGGCGACCCCTATTGGTGGCGCTGGGACAGGGGGTTGGAGGTCTCGTAAGCCGTGCCGAAAGGGGCCAGCCAGGTTCCGGTGACGGGGTCGTGGTCCGGGTCCTGGGTGCCGCCCAGCCGGAATTTGCCCAGCGGGCCCAGCGGGATGCCGGCATCGTCATCCTTCGGCGGCGGGCGCGACATGTCGGGGACGGGTGCCGGCGTGTAGGTTCTGTTCCCGATGACGACGAGATGTTCCCGGACCGGCGCGGGCGTGGGGGAGGCCGTCGGGGGCGCGGCCATGGCGGGGGTGGCGGAGGCGAGCAACGCGGCGCCGAGCGGGACGGACAGGCGTGGGGCCATCGTGGTCTGGACTCCATCGGGTGCGGGTGGATGGTGCGGGCTTCGGGAGGGGCCTCGATTATCGTTGCGTGGGCGGGTAGTGTGTCGGGCGGGAAGGCGGCTGGTCAATGGCGGCCGGCGATGGGGGATGGTCGATTTGCCGGCCTGTCCAGGTGCGACGCGCCGTGATCGCGAGTTTGCGAGGCGGACGGGTTTTTTTGCCTGGCGGAACCATTATGCCGGTCAAAAGGGGGGGATGGGCATGGCCATTGGATCCGCCGCCGCGCGCGTCGGCATTGTGCTGGTCAGCGTGCTTGCGACTGCGACCATGCTGTATTTGAGCGGCGTGGCCGTCGGGATGAACGTGTCGCATGGCGGCTTCATGTCGGGCAGTTGGGTGGGACGGCATATCGGGTTGATCGTCCTGCCGCTGCTGGCGCCGTTGCAGGTTCTGGTCCGCGTGCGCGCGCGGCGCGTGCGGCGGGCGGCGCAGGGTGAAAATGCGGGTGATTTTTAGAAGGGCGGCGTCAGGGCTGTTCTGAATTGCGCCGCCGTAGAGTTCCATGAACCGGTAGAAGCCGTCGCGCATCGACGGGCGTTGGTGCGTTATCGGTGCGTTTTGGTGCGCGCAACGCCCCAAGGGCTAGGCGCTACGCAGCCGCATTGCTGCGTTAGCCCTATAGGGAAACGCACCAAAGCAAAGCTAAATCCGTTCGTGCGCGGTTAGCGCAAAAACGGCCTTGGTGCGTTAGTCGTACAGTGCGGTCACTTCGTCACGAGCAGGCCAGACTTTTCTACGAGCGCCTGCCCGGTAGGCAAAATTTGGGCTGTGGCCAACTTCTCATCAAAATGGACCAACGCCTTCTTGTGAAGATCTTTCAGCACTTTGCGCTTGAAGTCGGTTCCGTTCTTATACTCAACCCATGCTTGTAGCTGCGCGACAGAGACGGGTTTGCTTTCGGCGTATAGCAGGATCAGCGCCTTTTGACCGGACGTCTTGGCTGGCTCGAGCACTCGCCGAACATCGCCACTCGACCATACCATATGGAAGGTGCGCGCAGTGACCGCTTCGACGACGGTGTGAGAATCTGCAAGTGCGAGCTGCGAATAGTTGCGAACTAGTTCGCCCATTACCCATTTCATGCCGCGTAGGAATAACTCCGCGTCCATGTGGTTCGGACTTACCTCAGCAGATACGTGTCCGATGGCACGATTATTCCTAAGCTCGTATAGTGCCGCGAGAACCTTCGGAACCTGCATACACAACGACTTCCCTTTCGTGCCGTTATGCTGCTCAAGGTTTCGGCACGCCTGCGAGAAGTTGCTCGGCTTCGATGGAGTGGTTGTATAGGAGCCAGTCGCGTGCCCAGCGCACACGCAATAGGCGATCTCACAAAACTTGCCCGCCTTGAGGCCGACCTTCTCCCAGTCCGCAGCGCGGTATTCGTCAAGCGCCTGCTCAAATTCCTCAATGAGAGGATCGCGGAGTCCGGCAGGGATGGTGTTGAGAGTGTCTTTTAGGCTTGGAAGGCTCAAAAGATTAGTCCCTATCCCAATAATATTGGAACGGGCCGTTACCATCTTTGGTCCTCTGGAGCAGGTTTCTCTTGAAGAGGGATTCGCCAGCAGCCGAGACCTGATTGGCCTTATGCACGAATCCCTTCGTGGCAAGGCCAGTCACGATCTCCCCCATGCCACGCTTCTCCTTGAAGAAACCTTCGCCCTTCAACGCGAGTATCCGGTCAGCGCAAGAGTGCCCTTTAGGTGCGACGCTGCGCTTGCGCTTTACCTTGGGCCTGCCGACGGAGTTCTCGGTGATCTCCTCATCAGAATCGGGTGCCTCCTCGCCAGTCTGCATTGGTACTACTTTGCTCGGCGGGCGGCTCCCGAACCCCGCCTCTTCGAGCAGCGGGAAAAGCTTCGCAAGCAGCCCCTCTACGAAGTCCTTCTCGCCTTCGATCTCTACCACACCGGCAGGTGCGTCTATATGAACCCTGTTCGTCATCTTACCCCTTGCCCCTGAGCACATACTTGCTGGAGTGAAGCTCAGGATCAAGGGTTTCCTAGTTTGTTCTACAGATGGCCCTGGTCATCACCGGAAAATCGCCGAGCCGCGTATATGTTCTTTGCCGTGGATCTCTCGCAGAACTGAGTCAAGTAACTGTTATTACAAATAAATCCCTTGTGGACCTTCAACCGACATCCCTAGCTTGTAGCCAATGTCTAGCCACATCAAGCGCAGGAGTTCGATAAATGGCCGATGAAGTGGACACCCGTTTTCGCCCACGCTTCATCCCCGGCATCGTGGGTGAGATTGCCGATTACGACGAAGATACACGTTCGCTACTTGGCCAGACCGAAACGGCGGTCAGCGAGGCATTCGAGGCGCTGAAAAGCATCCACGATGCCAAGGCAGCGGCAGAGACCAATCCGACGCTCAATAAGTTCGCCCAGCTTGTCGCGGTGGACGATCACGCCAAGAAGCGGATGAGCAAGGTTTATGCGTCGTGGTCGCGCGCGGTCGATATGCTGAACAACAACATCGTCGCGATGGAGAAGGAGCTTTGCGCCCCGGTCGAGAGCAAGGCGGGGCGGGCAATGGCGACCGAGATTCGCCAGCACGTCGCTGGCCTCGAACAGGGGCCGCGAATGAACGCGCTGCGCAAGGCCATTGAGGCAGGCGACGAGGTGACCGCGGCTGCCGTGCTGGGCGCGCCGCCCTAGCTGTCCGGTCTCGATCCCGATCTGCACGCCGAGTACCTCCGTGACTGGCACGAAGCCCAGCGTCCGCTCGAAGCCAAGAAGGTCCGCGCCATGAAGGCGACGGCCGACATGCTCAACAACCGATACAAGCTGCTTACCAAGGCGGTCGAGCAGGCGGTCGGCGCCCACAAGGAATACAACGAGGATCGGCAGGGCCGCAGGGTGCTGGCTCGGACGTGGATGCCCGAGCAGGTTCGGGAGAGGGTGCGCGCTGCAAACGCTCCTTTTGCTGTGCCCGTCTGATCGGCTGCTGTTCTTTACAGTTCGAGGCATCTTCATGACTGACATGATTGCACCGCCTTGGGGGATAGACTGGAAGCCCACCCCCTCCCGCCTGCTCTGCTCGAAGCGGAAGATGGCAAGCCGTGGCAGTTTCAGCCCGGCCAGAGCGGTAACCCCGGCGGGCGTCCGCCGGGGCGACCGGATCGGCGGCTACTCGCCACACAGCAGATGCTCGATGAAATGCGGAACATCATCGCCGTGCTGGTCGGGAAGGCGCTGGAGGGCGATACGAACGCCGCCAGTATCGTTCTCGCCAAGATGCCGCCCTCGGTGACGGCGTAGGCGGAGAAGGTCAGCTTCGAGTTCGACGCCTCCCTCCCGATCAGCGAACAGGTCGCCCAGGAGCTCGATGCCGTTGCTGCCGGTGCGATCGCGCCGACCGTGGGGCGGCTCATCATCGATAGCATCAAATCCCTCGCGGACGTGCTCGCCACCGAGGAGCTGGCTGCTCGGATCGAGGCGTTGGGGGCGGCGAGCGATGCCCGGGCGTAAAACAGAATTATTTGCACTGCGCACGAAAAAGTCGGCGATGCGACCGGCCTTGGCGCAGATTGACATGGGGACACCGGCCATGATGACGATAACCACAGTCAGGAACAAGGTCGTCATGGACGAGCCGGAAGCGGATGACGTGCTGGTCTATGTGGGCTGGGCGGGTCCGACTGACGACCCGCGCGTGCGTGCGCCGCGCCATCTCCACCCGCTACATGCCGATCAGCGCCTATCGCGAGTGCTTGGATTGGGCTGTGGTCATCGCGGACCAGTTCTCGCACCCGCTCTATGTCGTCCCGCTCAACCACGACGACATTCTGCATACCGACCGCTAGAACCCGTTCGCGAACATGCTCGCCATTCTGAACGATCAGGAGCGGGGCGAACTGCGCCATATAGCGGTCAGCAGCATGTGCGAACTGATGCGCTACTGCGACGACTTCGAGGTTCGCGCCGAGGCCTACGACATTCTCACTCAACTGAAGGTGATACATCATGACTGACCAGAAAGCAGAGCTGGACGGTTTCGCTGACATTCCTCTCGCGGAGCGCCGCGCTGCAGAAGCTGCCTAGCAGAAGGAAATCAAAGACGGCCTGCTGCGCCGCCACTTCCACAGCATGGGCGCGCCGCACTTGGCGCCGGACGCCGATAGCGAGGACTATGCAGAAGTAGAGGCGGGTAGGCTGACCGGGGACTTTCTGCCAGTCCTCGATCATCTCCGCGAGTGGGACGAGGGCGGGGTATGGGCGCTGGCGTATGCTCGCTGACGGTGAACCCGCGTGACTACTAGCGTGGCGGGAGCAGCAGAGTCAGCCAGCACCAGCACCAGCACCAGCGCCGCTGCCACCGGCACCGCTGCCACCGGCACCGCCCACGCCACCCAAGCCGAAGATCACCTATGCCCCGCGCGACACCTTCGCATTCCCGGTGAGCGACGGTGCGGACATATTGGGCGTGATCGAGCCGAAGCGGTGGGGCTTTGACGATTGCGTGCGCCGCGAGCCGGTGCTGGGATTGTCGCCCGCCACGTATGGTCAGGAAGGTAGGCTGACACGGCTGTCTCAAGTGCTGCCGTCCATTTTTTCTCAGAGGACGTGCTTCGCCTGCGCATGTGCGAACCCCGCCGGGGAGACGAGACGAGCTACACAGTTCTGAGATGAGGTTGCGGGAGGGGGCCATTTTGCTCCCGCCGAGGTCAAGGCAACCGACCCTCGATAATCGATCGGAGCCAGCAGCGGGATGAGGTCACTCCTTGCCGTCTGCCTGACGCTGCCGGCACCCTGCGCTCTCGGGCGTGGGGTGCTGTTATGACGGGGATGGCGGAAGCGGTGGGATTCGAACCCACGGACGGCTTGCACCGTCGCTGGTTTTCAAGACCAGTGCCTTAAACCACTCGGCCACACTTCCATGCCGTTCCAGCGACGGCAGCTACACACTGGCTACAACGCTACGATTGGTGAGTTTGTGGCGATTCGCCGACCTATCGCTAAGCGGCTCTAATTGCCTTCCTTTTTTCTCATCACGCCCAGCGCAGCCTCACAACCCCCCAGTAACTTTCAAGACTGCTGCCTTAAACCGCTCGGCCACCTCTCCTTGGCACCTCGCTTATCCCGGTTTTCGGGGGGTGTCCATAGGTCGGGCGGTGGAATGGCCGTGGAGCGGGTGGCGCG
This sequence comes from Nguyenibacter vanlangensis, assembly GCF_013376155.1. Lineage (GTDB taxonomy): Bacteria > Pseudomonadota > Alphaproteobacteria > Acetobacterales > Acetobacteraceae > Gluconacetobacter > Gluconacetobacter vanlangensis. The sequence continues at coordinate 2,619 of NZ_JABXXP010000080.1, read as the reverse complement.
CCCTGCTGGATTCGAACCAGCGACCCACAGCTTAGAAGGCTGTTGCTCTATCCAACTGAGCTAAGGGCGCGTACCTGTCGGCGGCGCGTCCGCCGATGGGGCGGACGGTGGGTCTGATGTGCCAGAAAGGGGGCGGGGCGTCCAGTTCGCGGCGTCCGGTTCAGTGCGTCCAGTTCTGGACCCGGTCATAGCGGAAATTGTCGGCGTAGACCTTGGGCTTGCGCACGCGCGGGGTGGGGAGTTCCAAATCGTACGGCACCGCGTGGCGGTCGGCGTAGGCGACGGCGGATTCGCGGTTGGGGAACGTGAGGCGGACCTGTGCGCTGGTGTCGCGGCTGCCGGTCCAGCCCATCAGCGGGTCCTGCCGGCGCGGCTGGGTCTGGCCGTATTCCAGGATCCACTCATGGGTGTTGGCCTGGCCGGACTGGGTGGCGGTCTTGGCTTGCTGATAGATTCGGGCCCGCATGGAATGAGATCCCCTTTATCTTTCGCCGCGTGCTTCCGCTGCGTCTTCCCGCTGGTCGGGGCGCCCGGACTCGAACCGGGGGCCTCGTGTACCCAAAACACGCGCGCTACCAGGCTGCGCCACGCCCCGAACCCGGGGAAGCTATGAGGCATTGGGCGGTCTGGCAAGCGGTCTGGCAGGCGGTCGGGCGAAAATTTCGCCCGAGGGGGGGCGAAGGGAGGACAAGGCGGCCGCGTGCGGCCCTGTGGTGGTGGGGCCGGGCGCGTTCAGGCGGCGTCGGATTTGCGGGCGAGCGGCGGGACGAAGAGCGGCGCGGTGTCCCAGGGGAACAGCACCCAGGTGTCCTGCGGGACCTCGACGACGAACAGGTCGGTCAGGGGCTTGCCCGAGGGTTTGGCGTAGAGACAGGCGAACAGGGCCTTGGGCAGGAGCTGGCGGACGAGCTGCGCGGTCACGCCCGAATCGACCAGATCGTCGACGATCAGGAAGCCTTCGCCGTCGCCGGCCGCCGCCGGGGCCTTGACGACGTTCGGCTTGCCCTGGTGCTCTTCATCGTAGGTCACCACCGAGATCGTCTCGATCAGCCGGCAATCCATTTCGCGGGCGATGATGGCGGCCGGGATCAGGCCGCCGCGGGTGATCGCCACGATGCCCTTGAACGGGCCGCGCGGCATCAGCGTTTCCGCGAGCAGGCGCGCGTCGCGGTGCAGTTGGTCCCAGGTTACGGTCGCGTAGTTGGTGGCCATCAGAACAGCATTCCTCCATCGGGCACGGTATGGTCGGGGCGAATCAGCAGGACCTCGCCGCTTTTGTCGGGCATGTCGAGGGTGAGGACTTCGCTGTAGCATGAACCGATCTGGCGCTGGGGGACGTTGATGACGGCGCAGACCTGGCGCCCGATCAGCGTTTCCGGCGTGTAGCGGGCCGACAGGTGCGTCGTGGACTGCTTGACGCCGATGCGCGGGCCGAAATCGATCCAGAGCTGGCAGCCCGGCGGGCCGTAGCCCGGGCCGAACGCCGCGGCCGACGGCCTGGCATCCGTGATCGTGCCCACCCGGATATCGAGGCGGATATCGGGGCGGGGCGTGTCCGTGGCGCGGGGCGCGTCCGTCATGGGACGGCGATCCGTGCGCAGCGATCCGTCCAGAGAGCCGAGAGCGGTGTTTCCCTTCATGGAGCGCCTTTTGCCCGGATCGTTGCCATTTGGCAAAACTTTCGTGGCGCGGCGGCGCGCGGTTTTTTCGGGCGCGGGAGGGCGATTTGCGGTCGGGGTTGCTTCAACCGGGGACGATCGCGCTCTATGGTCGTGGGATCATGCCTGAGCCAGCCGACCTGAAGTCCCTGTCCCGCGGCCCTGCGGGAGGGGGCGTCCCCCTGGATGCGACCGTGCCGCGCTTGTCGTTGCTCGCCCATCCGGGGCTGGCGGCCTTTCTGTCGGCGCGGCTGCTGTCCTCGTTTTCCGCGCAGGTGCAGGCGGTGGCGGTGGGGTGGCAGATCTATATGCTGACGCACAGCGCGCGGGCGCTGGCCTGGGTGGGGCTGGCGCAGTTCCTGCCGATGGTCTGCCTGATCCTGGTGGCGGGGCATGCGGCGGATCATTTCAACCGGCGGGCGATCACCGTGACCTGCCAGATCGTCGAGGCGTGCGGCGCGTTGGTGATGGCGGCGGGTTCGTTCGGGCACTGGCTGACGCCCGGGGTGATCTACGGCATGGTCGTGCTGTTCGGCACGGCGCGGGTGTTCGAGATGCCCAGCCAGCAGACCTTCCTGCCGGCGCTGGTGCCGGCGGCGATCTTTCCGCGCGCGACGGCGCTGTCGTCCTCGCTGTTCCAGTTTGCCGCGATCATGGGGCCGTCGGTGGGCGGACTGCTCTATGGCGGCGGGGCGGGGTTCTGCTACGCCGTGTGCGGCGCGGGGTTCGGCCTGGCGGCGCTGTCCACGTACCGGATGGCGCTGACCGGCACGGCGCCGGCGCGGCGGCCGATGACCATGGAGACGCTGCTGGGCGGATTGCGCTTCATCCGTGCGCGCCCCGAGATGCTGGGGGCGATTTCGCTGGACCTGTTCGCGGTGCTGCTGGGTGGGGCCACGGCGCTGCTGCCGGTCTATGCCGACGATATCCTGCATGCCGGGCCGGTCGGGCTGGGGCTGCT
>NZ_JABXXP010000079.1 GCF_013376155.1 Nguyenibacter vanlangensis | reverse complement strand
ACGAGAGCCTGACGAGCCGCGTCGTCGCGCGCGACCAACTGGTCCTGGTCGTCCCGCCCGGGCATCCTTGGGGCGAAACCCCGCCCCGCACGGCGACGGACCTGGCGGCGGGCACCTGGGTGCTGCGCGAGGCCGGATCGGGCACGCGCTCGGAATTCGCGTCCTTCCTGCTGGGGATGGGCCTGGCGCCGGAGGCGCTGGATATCGGGCTGGAACTGCCGTCGAACGAGGCGGTGCGGGCCGCTGCCGAGGCCGGCGTGGGGGCCACCGTGCTGTCGGCCTCGGTCGTCGCGGCCAGCCTGGAGGCGGGATTGCTGCGGCAGGTGCCCTTTGCCCTGCCCGAGCGGCGTTTCCTGATGATCCGCCACCGGGCCCGCGATCCGGGCCGCAGCGCCGCGTCCTTCGCCGCGATGCTGGACCCGGCTGGCACGGAGGCGGGCAGTTAGACCGACATCAGGACGTGGACCACCAGATAGAGGAACAGCGCGCCCCCCAGCAGGAGCAGCAGGCCCACCAGCACCAGGTCGCCCCGGCCGTGCTGCCCCGCCTGGAGGTCCGGCGAGTCGATCAGGGCCCGGTTGCGGCGATAGCGCAGCGTCGCCACCACCATCATGACGCCGCCCAGCACCAGGAGAAGCAGGCCGATCAGGTCGCCGAACAACTGGCGACGGACCGAGATGGCATGTCCGCCCAGGGACGCGGCCGCGACCTGCAGGAACAGGTCGAACCGTTCGACCAAAAAGCCGAAGGCCATGACGGCCAGCGCGGTGCGGATCCAGGCCAGGAAGGTCCGTTCGTTGGCCGCGTGATCGGTGAAATGCGCCAGCATCGTGCCATGCCCCCTGTGGACCGCGAAGAAAAGAGTCTTCCTATTTTCAAGACGTAAGGACAAGATAGGTTCGGCAGCCGTCGCGCCGCGACCCTATGCATCGCCGCCCGAGTCGGTTAGGCTGGCCGTCCGAAGAAGACTCTTCTTTTTCTGAAGAAAAAGAAGCAAAAAGACTTTTATTGTTTTTGGATTCATTTGATCCGAATTATCGCAGCCTGAAAATTCAAGAATTTTTTGGCTCTGTATTTCAAAAAAAACAAGAAGCCACGCGCCGAGGCACGGCATGCCTCGGGGCCTGCTCCGGGCGATGAGCCTGGCCCTGCGGCATGCGTGGCGTGATGGTTGAAGCCGGCACGACTTGTGCCGATTTCGGGATTGAATGGACATATTTTGTCCATTCGAAGGACATATTTGGTCTGTTTCGTCTCATTCATGCAGAGAAACGGGAAATGGGAGGAAGTGTCGATGGTCGGCCTGTTTTCCCGCCATGCAGGCGATCCGGCATCGGCCGGGCAGGCCAGGGGCCAGCCTGGGGATCCGCAACTGGCGGCGATCCTGGGCTTCGACTGGGCGGCGACGCCGGCGGGCGCCGTCGAGACCTGGCCGGACTGCCTGCGCTATGCGATCCGGCTGGCCGTCGCGTCGTCCTCGCCCATGGCGGTGCTGATCGGGCGGCAGGGGCTGCTGGTTCCGAACCGGGTCATGTGCGACATCGTCGGCCCGGATTACGCGGACGCGCTGGGCAGGCCAACGGCGAGCGTGTTTCCCCAGGCCGCCGATTTCTATCGCGAGGCGGTGGCGCGCACCTTCCTGGGCCAGCCATCCCATTTCCAGGACGTGCGGATGCGCATGCATCAGGACGGGGCGCTGGTCTCGCGCTGGTTCGACATCGATTTCACCCCGATCTTCGACCAGGACGGCGCCGTGCGGGGGGCGTTGCTGTCGGGTGGAGAGACCACCGAGCGGGTGCGGACGCGGCTGGACCTGCAGCACGCGAAGCACCGGCTGGACCTGGCGCTGCAGGCCGGCGGGCTGGTCGGCACGTGGGAGGTCGATTTCAACACCGAAATCGTCATCACTGATGAACGTTTCGCACTGCTGCACGGGGTGGACCCGGCCGTCGCGGCCCGGGGCGCCGACCGTGCGCTCTTTATGGCCGGGATCCATCCCGATGACCGCGAACGGGTCGTAAGCACGCTGAGCCGGGCCAGGGAGCGCGGGGAGAATTATCGCTGTGAGCATCGGGTGATCGGCGGCGGCCGGACGCGATGGGTGGTGACGTCGGCCCGGATGCTGCCGGGCCCGGACGGCAGGCCGACGCGCTGTTCGGGCGTCGCGGTCGACGTGACGCAGCAGGTCGAGACGTCGATGGCGCTGGCCGCCAGCGAACGGCAGTTCCGGACCTATACCGACACGTTGCCGCATATCGTCTTCGGCTGGGACGCGGACGGCAGGAACGATTACTGCAACCGGCGCTGGCAGGATTTCACCGGCCATGCGAACGCGCCGGGCGAGCCCTGCCCGTGGCAGGATTACCTGCATCCCGACGATCGCGACCGCGTCATGGCCGCCTGGCGCGACGCGGTCGCGACCGGTCAGCGGATGGATGTCCAGGGCCGGCTGCGCCATCATTCGGGCGAATATCGCTGGGGGCAGGTGATCGCCCTGCCGATCGCCGGCGAGGCGGGCGCAGCACCGCGCTGGATCGGCACGATGACCGACATTCACGAGGCCAAGTGCCTGGAAACCGAGCGCGCCCTGGTGGAGCGGGAACTGGATCACCGGATCAAGAACCTGTTCGCCATCGTCTATGCCCTGATCAACCTGACGCTGGAGGATGGCCAGGACGCGGACGCGTTTGCCGAAAAGCTGCGCGCGCGGCTGCGCGCGCTGGCGCATACGCATGATTTCATCAGGGCGCGGACGGGCAACGAAACCGCCCAGCAGGCCGGATATTCGCTGCAGGAATTGCTGCGCCGCATCCTGTCCCCGTACGGGGAGACGGCCCCTGCCGGGCGGCTGACGATCGACGGAGACGATGCCGCGATCGACGCCCGGACAGCGACGCCGCTGGCCCTGATCTTCCATGAACTGGCCACCAATGCCGCGAAACACGGCGCATTGGGCAGGCCGCCGGGCCGGCTGGCCATCACGTGCCGGCGGTCGGACGCGCGGATCGGCATCCTCTGGCACGAATGGGACGAACTGGCGCCGCCGACACCCGCCGATCCGGCCACCGGCCAGGCCGCCGAGCCGGGTTTCGGCTCGCGCCTGCTGACGATGGTGATCGAGCGGCAATTGCGCGGCAGCTTTCGGCGGGAGCGGATGGAACGCGGTATCGCGATCCGGATCGACCTGCCGCTGGCCAGCCTGCGCGCCGCGACGGGCGCGCAGGGCGACGAGTGATCCGGGGTTACGCGGGTCCCGTGCGGTTGTTCAGGCGACCAGGTCGAGGAACACCACGTTCGACGCGCCGCCTTCGACCATCGTCCGGATCGCGGCGTTGAAGCGCCTGCCATGGTCCATGCCGATATGCGCCTCGAACGCCGCCTGGTCGCGATAGGTCTCCTCGACATGGAAGGCGGCCGGGTCGGACGCGAGGCGATAGACGACGAAGCGCAGGCATCCGGGTTCGGCCCGCACGTCGCGCGCCAGGTCGCGCAGCATGGCGGCCAGGGTTTCCTCGTACCCGGGCAGCGCGCGCATCGTGGCGTATAATGTCTTTTCCTGTCCTGTCTGTTCCATGGGCGTCTCTCTGTTCGATCGATGATTTCGCGGGCGGCCGTCGGCGGCCGGGCCCCCGGGACAGTAGCAGCGCCCCCGAAAACCGCCAGCCGCCCCGCCGCCGCGCGCGACGGGGCGGGCCACACGATTTCGTCACGGAGGCCGTTGGCCTGGACTTGAGCGGTCGATGATGCCTAAAACCGCCGCGCCGGCCGGTGCGGCCGGCATTGTTCCGCGCGTCGTTCCGTTCATGCGTGCATGCGCCCGACAGAGATGGCGCGGCCGGGAGACCGTTCATGTTCGACCTGCCTGCCTTTCTGCATACGGCGGTCGCGCTGTCGGTTTCGTTCGTCCTGGGGGCCGTCATCGGCCTGGAGCGGCAATATCGCCAGCGCACCGCCGGGCTGCGCACCAACACGCTGGTGGCGGTGGGGGCCGCCGCGTTCGTCGATCTGGGCGTGCGGCTGTCGGGCCCTGACGGGTCGGTGCGGGTGATCGCCTATGTCGTCTCGGGCATCGGGTTTCTGGGCGCGGGCGTCATCATGAAGGATGGCGGCCAGGTGCGGGGGCTGAACACGGCGGCGACCTTGTGGTCCACCGCGGCGGTGGGGGCGTTTTCCGGCGCCGGGCTGCCGGGCGAGGCGGTCCTGGTCGCGCTGTTCGTGCTGGCGGGCAACACGCTGCTGCGCCCGCTGGTGGAATTCGTCGATCGCCGCCCGCTGAATCCGGATACGACCGAGGCGCTGTACCGGATGCACGTGATCTGCCGGCCCGAGCATGTCTCGGCCGCGCGCGACCTGCTGGCGGACGAGCTGGAGCACCATCATTACCCGATCCGCGACATCGAGACCCTGTCCGAGAGCGACGAGCATGTGGAACTGGCCGCCCTGCTGGTGCCGACCTCGGCCGATCCGCAGGAGCTGGACATGATCAGCGACCATATCGCCCGCAGCCCCGACGTGATCAGCGCGACCTGGAGCGTCAGCACCACCAACTGAACGGGGTGCGCCCCGGAATCCGCCCCGGAATCCGCTTCGGGATTTGTATTCAGGGTATGTGGCGGAAGCAGGCGGGGTCGTGGTCGTCGACCATGCCGACGGCCTGCATCCAGGCATGGACGATCACCGGCCCGACGAATTTGAACCCCCTTGCCTTGAGCGCCCGGGACATGGCCTGCGACAGCGGTGATTGCGCCAGGATTTCACCGGTACGGTTGCGGACCGGCGCATCCGGCACCATGCCCCAGGCGAAGGCCGCGAAATCCTCGCCCCGGTCGCGCATAGCCAGATAGGCGCGCGCATTGCCGATCGTCGCCACGATCTTGGCGCGGGCGCGGATGATGCCGGGATCGCCCATCAGGCGTTCGACGTCCGCGCCGTCGAAACGGGCGACGATGTCCGGATCGAAACCGCGAAAGGCACGGCGGAAGCCGTCGCGCCGGCGCAGGACGGTCAGCCAGGACAATCCGGCCTGGAAGCCTTCGAGCATCAGCATTTCCCACAGGGCGCGGCTGTCATGGACCGGCATGCCCCATTCCTGGTCGTGATAGAGGCGCAGCAGCGGATCGGTCCGGGCCCAAGAGCAACGAGGGGGTTCGGCCGGCATGTCGATGTCTCGGTCCGTCATTCCCGTTGCCTCCATTTCCTGTCGACCGAGCAGGTCGCGCGCAGAGTTCGTCGACCGCAGGTCGCACGCAGAGTTCATTGTCCAAGCAGGCCGGGACTGGCAAGAGTGATCGTCATGGAATACCGCCCTCGCCTCGCCGTCGATATGGACGAAGTCATCGCCGACGCCTTTAGCGCGCAATGGAACTGGTATCGGACCCGGCACGGCTATGATTGGACGGCCGACATGCTGCACGGCAGGCATTTCGCCGACCTGGCCGATCCCGCGCATGTGGTGATGATGGAAGACCTGCTGCATCAGGGCGAATTTTTCCGCACGCTGGACGTCATGCCCGGCGCCAGGGACGCGTTGCGGCATCTGGGCAGCCGCTTCGACGTGTTCATCACCACGGCGGCGATGGAATATCCGGCGTCGTGCGCCGCCAAGTTCGCGTGGCTGCGGGAGCATTTTCCCTTCATTTCGCCGCTGAACATCGTGTTCTGCGGCGACAAGAGCATCCTGGCCGCGGATTTCCTGGTCGATGACAATGTCCGGCATTTCCGCCGCTTCAAGGGCCAGGGCGTCTTGTTCGACGCACCGCACAACAGGACCGTCGACTGGACACCGCGCGTCCGGGGCTGGGACGAGGCCGTCGCGTTTCTCGAACGGCAGGGCGAAAGGCCTATCCCACCAGGTTGATCGGGTTGCCTTCCGCGAAGGCCCGGATATTGGCGATCGTCGTCTCGACGATCCGGCGGAAGGCTTCTTGGGTGTTGTAGGCGTTGTGGGGGGTCACGATGACGTTGGGCATGCTGGCCAGGGCGCGCGCGGCCAGGGCCGCGCGCAGTTGCGTGGCCGACGGGGCCTGGTCCGGGGCGAAGAATTTGTCGGGATGACGCAGCAGGGTCTCGTCGGGCAGCACGTCGAGCCCTGCCGCCGCCAGGTGGCCGCGTTCCAGCGCGCCGACCAGGGCGGCGTGATCGACGACCTGCCCCCGCGCCGTGTTGATCAGCACCGCGCCGCGTTTCATCCGGGCCAGTTCGGCAGCGCCGATCATGCCGTCGGTCTGCGGGGTGGCGGGGACGTGAAGACTGACGATGTCGGCTTCGGCCAGCAGGGCGTTGAACGTGACATAACGGGTGTCGGGCCGGGCCTGCAGGTCCGGTGACGGCATGGCGTCATAGGCCAGCACGGTCATGCCGAACCCCGATGCCATCTCGATGGCCCGGCGGCCGATATGGCCGGTCCCGACCACGCCGAACGCCTTGCCGCGCAATTCGAACCCCCGGTCCGGGCAGAAGGTGAAATCGCCGCGCCGCGTGGCCTCGGCGCAGGGCACGGTCCGGCGCGACAAGGCGAGCAGCAGGCCGAACGCATGTTCCGCCACCGTGCTGTCGCCGTAGGCCGGCACGTTGGACACCAGAATGCCGCGGGCACGGCAATAGGCGAGATCGACATTGTCGAAGCCGGTCGCGCGGACCGCGATGAAGCGCAGCCTGGGCAGGCGGGACAGAATGGCGGCGCTGAAATCGCAGCCGGCGAAGCCGCTGACGATGTCGGCGTCTTCATGGGCGTCCACATTGCCGGCATCGAGCGGCGCCATGACCGGCAGAACGGCCAGATCGCCGCCGAGCGCGGAAAACGCCGCTTCGTCCGCCGCTTCGCCGGCCGAAAACAGGACGATCTTCATGAAGCCTCCACCCGGGCCGAGACGGCCCTGTCACGGAGCGGGTCGATAGTCCCGTTGCCCGGGAGTGTCCTTGATCTCGATCTAATGGCCCGGTTTTTTCGGCCCGGCCGGGCGGTGTTTCAGAGCCCGGCGCGCATGGCCGCCAGCGTGGAGTCGTGCGTGCGTTCGAAGCGGAGCGGCGTCGCGGTGACGTGGAAGGCGGCGACGCCGGCCGCTTCGCTGCCGGCGTCATCCGCGTGGCGCGCGCGGGTCAGCGTCAGCCAATGGTACGGCAGGCCCCTGGGGTCGGTCCCGGTGACGACGTCCACGCCGTCCATCAATCCCAGGCCCTGGCTGGTCAGGAGCATCTTTCGTGCCTCGGACGGCGGGCAGGCCGGGAAATTGACGTTGAGGCAGGCCTCGGCCGCCCAGTCCATGGCGGCCAATTGCCGGATGACGCCCGGGGCCAGGGTGCGCGCCGTGTCCCAGGGCACATCCCGCCCCGCCACGAAGACCTGGCTGAGCGCGATGGAGGGAATGCCCAGCAGCATGCCGGTCATGGCCGCGCCCACCGTGCCGGAAAACACGGTCTCGACGCCGAGATTGCCGCCGCGATTGACGCCCGAAAGGATCATGTCGGGGCGCCGTCCGGCCATCAGGTGGCGCACGCCCATGACGACACAATCGCCCGGCGTGCCGGGCACGGCGAAGCGGCGCATCCCGGATGCCGCGCCTGATGCCGCGCCGCCTGATGCCGCGCCTTGCACCTCGCCTTGGGGGCTGACGCGCAGCGGGTCGTGCAGGCTGATGGAATGGGACGTGCCGCTCTGGTCATGCCGGGGCGCGACCACCCAGATTTCGGGCGCCAGTTGGGCGGCGACCTGTTCCAGCACCCGCAGACCCGGCGCGTCGATTCCGTCATCGTTCGTCAGCAGGATGCGTTCGCAGATGAAGTCGCGTGGGGTGGTCATGCTGCCCTCCAGGCCGGTGAAGCCATTGCGCCGATCAGACCCCGAGATGCCGGCGGCGGGAAATCGCAAACGCGCGATTTGTTATTGAACCGATCGGATTAATAATGTAGCCACACGCCATGCCCAGACCGATCGATCCCGCGCTGCGCCCGCGCCTGCTGGACAAGATCGTCGACTATGTCCGGCGGAACGGGGTGGCCGAATTCTCGCTGCGTCCGCTGGCGGCGTCCATCGGCACCAGCCACCGTACGATCCTGTATCATTTCGAATCGCGCGAGCAGTTGCTGTGCACGGTCTTCGACACGCTGCGCGAGGCGGGACGCCGGGAGATGGATGACTGCCTGGCACGGGCGGCCGGGCCGCCGCGCGCCGTGTTCCGCGCGCTGTGGCTGTGGCTGGCCCGGCCGGAGATGCGACCGACGCTGTGCCTGTTTTACGAGATGTACGGCATTGCCACCCGCGATCCGGCCCGTTTCGGCGATTATCCGCGCCGGGTCGCGCAATTCTGGCTGGACGGCATCGGCCGGCGGCTGCGTGACGAGGGGATCGCGCCCGCGCGGGCCGACCTGCTGGCCGGGATGATCGTCGCCATGTTTCGCGGCGCGACATTGGAACTGGCCGCGACCGGCGACGCGCCGCGCCTGACCCGGACGATCGAGGCGTTTCTGGATTTGTTGCCGTTCGGGGAGGCCGCGCCATGAGCCGGGCGGAACGGCTGGACGGGCTGGACGCGACGCGCGGCGCCATCATGCTGCTGATGGCGCTGGACCATGTCGGGGCGCTGGTGGTCCGGCGCCATTCGGTGGAATTCTGGGGCGGGGCCTGGACGCGTTATGCCGATACGGGACGTGATGTCACGCAACTGATCCTGCGCCTGGCCAGCGATTTGTGCGCGCCCGGATTCTTCTTCTGGATGGGGGCCGGGGCCGCGCTGCTGGCGCAGCGCCGTCCGGACTGGGGGACCGCGCAGTTCCGGCGCCACTGGCTGGCGCGCGGGGTGCTGGTGCTGGCGGTCAGCCAGGTGATCGAGGTGCCGGCCTGGATCGTGGGCATTGCCGGCGACGGGACGGGCCAGCCGCCCCCC
>NZ_JABXXP010000078.1 GCF_013376155.1 Nguyenibacter vanlangensis | reverse complement strand
CGCGATTTCGCCCGGGCCGACGCCATTCGCGCCGACCTGGCCGGACGCGGCATCGTGCTCGAGGACGGTCCAGCCGGCACCACCTGGAGGCGCGCGTGACCGGCCGTGACGGCGGGGCCGATATCGGCCCGATCGGCAACAGCCCGGTGGTGATCCTGGTCCGGCCGCAGATGGCCGAGAATATCGGTACCACCGCGCGGGCCATGGCCAATGGCGGATTGTTCCATCTGCGGCTGGTCGCTCCGCGCGACGGCTGGCCGCTGGAACGGGCCTGGCGCGCGGCCTCCGGCGCCGACCGGATTCTGGAAGAAGCGACGGTCCATGACAGCGTCGACGACGCGATCGCCGACCTGCACCATGTCTTCGCCACCTGCCCGCGCCCGCGCCATATCGTCAAGACGGTGCTGACCGCGCGCGGCGGCGCCGCCGAATTGCGGCAGATGAGCCTGCGCGGCCTGCGCACCGGCCTGATGTTCGGCCCCGAACGCGCCGGCCTGGATAACGAGGACATGGCCCGCGCCGACGCGCTGATCCGCTATCCGCTGAATCCGGCCTTCATGTCGCTGAACCTGGCGCAGGCGGTCATGATCATGGCCTATGAATGGTGGATGGCCGAAGACACGACCCCGCCGCGCACCCTGATGACGAACGAAACCCACGTCGCCACCAAGGGCGAACTGGAAAATTTCATGCGTCATCTGATCGACGACCTGGATGAATGCGGCTTCCTGCGCAACGCGCAGAAACGCCCGGGCATGGTGCGCAACCTGCGCCATTTCTTCACCCGGGGCGAAGTCACCGAACAGGAACTGCGCACCCTGCACGGCGTGGTGACCGAATTGTCGCGCGGCCGCAAGGCGCGGCAATCCGCCGACTGACGGACGCCTCTTCCCTGCTCACGGCCAAACGGGTACGCCGTCCAGCCCTGCGGTTTCCGGCAGGCCGCAGATCAGGTTCGCATTCTGCACCGCCTGACCGGCCGCTCCCTTGCCCAGATTGTCGACCACGCCCATCGCGATCACCAGGTTGCGCTCCGGATCGGCGGCATAGCTGACGAACGCGAGGTTCGAGCCGGTAGCCCATTTGGTCTGCGGCGGCTTGTCGGTCACGCGGACGAACGCCCGCCCGGCATAGAAGCGCCGGGCCGCGTCCAGGCATTGGTCCGTGGTGGCGCGGCCGCGGCAGTAAATGGTGGCGAGCACGCCGCGGGTCATCGGCACCAAATGCGGCGTGAACACCAGCCCGGCCGCGCTGCCGCCGCTCAGCCGCTCGACCGTCTCGGCAATCTCGGGCATGTGGACGTGTTTGAGCAGCCCATAGGGCAGCAGGTTCTCGTTGCTCTCGGCATAGCCGAACCTGCTGTCGGCGCCGCCCCGGCCGGCACCGGAGATGCCGGTCTTGACGTCGATCACGATGTTGCCGGGCTCGATCAGCCTGTTGACCAGCAGCGGCGCCAGCGCGTTCAGCGTCGCCGCGGGAAAGCAGCCGGGATTGGCAACGCGGACCTGACCCGCGATCCGGGCTGGCCACACATCGGCCAGGCCATAGGCCCAGCCCTCGACATAGCGGTGGTCGCCGCCGATATCGACGATCTTCACGTCCTTGGGGACGCGCGCCAGCGCCTCGGCCGACGCGCCCGTGGGCAACGACGCGAACAGCACATCGAGCTTCGGCAGGGTCTCAGGGTCCCATTTCTCGATCACCAGCTCGGCCAGCTTGGCCGGCACACCCGGGAAACGGTCCGCCAGCCGGCTGCCGGCGCTCCCCTCGCCCGCGGCGTAGACCAGCTCGAAAGACGGATGGCCCGCGACCAGGCGCATCGCCTCGCCACCGCCAAAGCCGCTGATCCCGACAATGCCGACGCGCATGCTCATGGTGACGGGGGGACCGGCGGCGGCGCACCGGGGACCAGATTGCCTTTCGCATACATGCACTGCGAATAGGCGATGTCATACAGCCCCTGGATATTCCCCTGCATGCGCGAACTGGACCCGGCCCCGATCCCCGAGCCCAGAACCGCGCCGCTGCCTGCGCCGATCCCGGCACCGTAGCCACCACCGACCGCGGCCCCCAGCCCGGCGCCCAGCACCGTGGTCAACGCCGCCATCCCCAGGGCGCGATTATTGGCATGCTCGGCCTGCCCCGCCACCTGACCCGCCGCGAAATTGCGGCAGATCGCGTCATCGGACCTGAAGGCCTCGAACGGTTTTCCCGGTGGCGGCATGACCGGAACAGTCGGTCCGATCGGAGTTTCGGCGCACCCTGCAAGGGTGGCCAGAATGCCGGCGACAACAAGAATGCGTCGGGTCACGTCATGCCTCCGTCCTGCAAACTGCATGGCCGGCGCTACGATAGCCCGGATCCCGGTTCGGTCAAACCGCCGGATCCAATCCTGCCGGGCCAAGGCCCGATCCCCGGCACGGTGCGCGACGTATCGCGGCGCGAACTCTGTCGGATGACCGTGCCGCCGCTCACCGTGCGGCGATCCGCAGGCGCTCGGCCACGCGCTCATGCCCCATCAGCGGCAGCAGGTCGCGCATCTCCGGCCCCTTCTCCTCGCCCGTCAGCGCCACGCGCAACGGGTGGAACAGCGATTTGCCGCTGCGTCCGCTGGCGGCGCGAACGGCGCCGGTCCAGTCCTTCCAGGTCTCGCCGTCCCAGGGTTCGGCCGGCAGAAGGGACAGCGCCTGCAACAGGAACGCGCCCTGGTCGTCCTGCACCGGCGGTACGATCACGCCCGCCACCACGTCCCACCAGTGGCGCAGTTCCGACACCATGTCGACATTGCCGCGCACCGCCAGCCAGAACGATTCGGTCGCCCCCTCGGGCAGGCGGTCACGGATCGCGGCGAAGGGCATCTGGTGCAGGACGCGGCGATTCAGCGCCAGCAACTGCCGCATGTCGAACCGCGCCGCCGAGCGCGAGACCCGGCGCACGTCGTACGAACCGGCCAGTTCGTCGAAGGACAGCGGCGCCGGATCGTCGGCGCTGCCCAGCCGCGCCAGGTACGACACGATGGCTCCCGGATCGACCCCGTCCTGACGCAGGGCGCGGATGGACAGGCCATCGAACCGCTTGGACAATTTGCCGCCCGCCTCGTCCAGCAGCAACGGCAGATGCGCGAAGGCGAACCGGCCGGGACGGGCGCCCAGCGCCTCGGCGATGTCGATCTGCACGCCGGTATTGGTCAGGTGGTCCTCGCCGCGCAGGATATGGGTGATGCCGGTTTCCAGGTCATCGACCACCGAGGCCAGCGTATACAGCACCGTGCCGTCGGCCCGCACCAGCACCGGGTCCGAAATCGACGGCAGCTTGACCTGCGATTTACCCATGACCATATCGTCCCAGGTCACCGTCCGGTCCGACAGGCGGAAGCGCCAATAGGGCACCTTGCCGTTCGCCTCGGCCTGGGCGCGCTGCTCCGGCGTCATGCGCAGCATGGCACGGTCATAGACCGGCGGCTTGCGCATGCGGATCCGCGCCTCGCGCTTGGCCGCCAGTTCCTGCTCGCTCTCGAAACAGGGATACAGCCGCCCCGATTCCTTCAGCCGCGCGATGGCGGCGTCATAATGGGCCAGCCGGTCGCACTGGTGGAAGGTCTCGTCCCAGCCCAGACCCAGCCAGGCCAGGTCGGTGCGCAATGCCTCGACATACTCGTCGCGCGAGCGCTCGCGGTCGGTATCGTCGATGCGAAGCTGGAACTTTCCGCCATGGCGGCGGGCATACAGGGCGTTGGCGATGGCCTGGCGAGCATTGCCGACATGAATCAGGCCCGTCGGGCTGGGCGCGAAGCGGAGTTTCATGCCGCCTTATATGCGTCGGCCGCGCGCGAAAGGCCAGCGGCGACGCACCGTCGCGCAGCCGGGCGACAAAGCGGCTTATTCGTCCCCGCCACCCTCTTCGTCCCGGCCCTCTTCGCCTGCGTCGTCCTCGACCAGGCGCCTGGGGTCCAGGGCGCGCCAGTCACGCTCCATCGGCGTCGCGGCATGGGCCGAGAAATCGTCCAGCTCGTTCGCCGAACGCCAGCCCTCGTCCCCGGCGTCAACGATCTCGGCATCCTCGCCGAAGGACATCCATGCCTGCAGCACCTCGCGCGGGCCCGCGCCCGCAACGCGGCAGCGCTCCATGCTGTCGCGCACATAGGCCCGGGCGAAGGCATTGGCATGGGCTAGGTCGAGGAAACCCGAAACCTCCTCGACGATGCCTTCTTCCGCCCCGCCGGACAGGTCGAGAATGCGGACCCGCCAACCCGCATCGGCTGCCGGGTCTGCCCCCGGGTCTGCCTGATCGGAAGGGGAAGGAGTATCGTGTGGATCGCTCAAGGGAAAATATCCGGTCAAAGAAAGGCTGGGAAAATGCGGTTACGACGCTGACGGCACCGCGCGGTCGCGCGCTTTGCGCAGCAGGAATTCGCGCCCCACCTTCACCAGCGGCTGGCCGTCATAGGACACGATGTCGGCGGTGGCATAGGTCTCCGACCACCGGTCGGGGATGAAGGAACCGGTGCCGACGACGTCGATCGGGGCATGGGCATCGGCCATGACCATGCATTTCTCGACGCTGAAGCCCGACGAGACGATGATCCGCACCTTGGCGAATCCCGCTTCGTTCAGCGCCTCGCGCATGCGCCAGACGGCAGCGGCCGAAACCCCGGTGCCGACCAGGTGGCGCAGTTCGGTGTCCGAGCGATAGCGGCGGATGGTGCCCGGCGTGTTGCGCTCCAGCGCGGCATAGGACGATTGCGGGTCCAGCCCCTCCAGGAAGCGGCCGCCATGCGTGTCCAGCCGCACCGCGACGCGGCCGGCCGCCGCCAGGTCGGGAAAGGCGCGGCAGACCTCCAGCGCATCGGTGATCTCGCGCCCGAAATAATCGACCAGCACGACCAGGTCGGAATCGGGATAGGTCTCGTGGAACATCTCCGCCGCACGCAGGGTCGACCCCGCATAGCCCACCAGCGCGTGGGGCATGGTACCCAGGCCCGGCAGGTCACCGAAGAATCCGGCCGTCGCGTCGTTCGCCCCGCCGACGAAGCCCAGCGCGCCCTCGCGCTGCGCCGCCCGGCTGCCGACCGACGCGGCATAGGCCATCTGCTCCTGCATCTCGAACCCCGCGCAATGCCGGGCTTCCATGGCCAGGAAACGCACGCCGGGCAGCGCCAGCGCCATCTGATAGGCATTGTGCGCGGCGACGCAGGGCGGTCCCAGCTTCTGCAGCAGCAGAGTCTCCAGCGGCGCCAGCGCCGCGAACGAACCGGTGACGTAGACCAGCGGCTCGCCCGCGCCCACCCAGGCGCCTTCGGGGCACATGACCTCGTGCGTGATCGCGATGCCGCGCGCCCGCGCCACGTTTTCCAGCCACGCGGTCATCAGCCTCGGGGCCGAGATGACCGGCCGGCGGATGAACATGGCATAGGTCACCTGCCGGTCGCCGAAGCGGGTCACGATCTCCCGCGTCCGGTTGAAATAGGCGTCTGTCCGCGCGGCGATCGTTCCGTCATCCAGGGCCTGAGACGGTCCGAAAGCCTCGTTTTCGTGTGCTGCGGACATTCTTCCTCCGTATTCTTTATTCTTTCGCCGCGACGTTGCCGGTCGCGGCGTTCATCGCGTGCTTATGCGGCCTCCGATCCCTTCGCCGAATCCCGCACCGGCGTCCCGCGCAGGCGGGTCGTCAGTTCCTCGGCCAGCAGGAAGGCCATTTCCAGCGACTGCTCGGCATTCAGCCGCGGATCGCAGAACGTCTCATAGCGTTCACCAAGATCGGCCTCCGTCAAGCGGTGGGCCCCCCCCACGCATTCGGTGACGTCCTGGCCGGTCATCTCGACATGCACCCCGCCGGGATGGGCGCCCTCGGCCTGGAACACGTCGAAAAAGCCGCGAATCTCGGCCAGGATGGCCTCGAACGACCGGGTCTTGATCTTGTTGACGGTCGAAATCGTGTTGCCGTGCATCGGATCGCACAACCACGTGACCGTGCGGCCCGACGCCATGACCTTGCGCAGCAGCGGCGGCAGGTGCCTGCCCACGCCCTCGGCCCCCATGCGTGAGATCAGCGAGATCCGCCCGGCCTCGTCCTGCGGGTTCAGGATGTCCAGCAGCCGCTCCAGGTCGTCGATCGTCGTGCTGGGCCCGACCTTGATGCCGATCGGATTGCGCACGCCGCGCAGGAACTCGACATGCGCGCCGTCCGGCTGGCGGGTGCGGTCGCCGATCCAGACGAAATGCGCCGAACAATCGTACCATTCGCCCGAGGTCGAATCGATTCGCGTCAGCGCCTGCTCGTACGGCAGCAGCAGCGCCTCGTGCGAGGTATAGAACTCGGTCTCGTCCATCTGGCGCGCGCCCGTCATGCCGCAGGCCGCCATGAAGGCCAGGGTCTCGTCGATGCGCTCGGCCAGCACGCCATAGCGCTGGGCCAGCGGCGAGCGCTCGACGAAGCCGAGATTCCAGCGATGGACCTCATGCAGGTTGGCATAGCCGCCGCCGGCGAAGGCCCGCAGCAGGTTCATCACCCCCGCCGACTGGAAATAGCCGGTCTCCATGCGCACCGGATCGGGAATGCGGGCCGCGGGCGTGAAATCCGGCCCGTTGATGATGTCGCCGCGATAGGACGGCAGGCTGGTCCCGCCGATCGTCTCGGTCTCGGACGACCGGGGCTTGGCATACTGCCCGGCCATGCGGCCGATCTTGATCACCGGCACCTTGGCGCCGAAGGTCAGCACCACCGCCATCTGCAGCAGCACGCGGAACGTGTCACGGACGATATCGGCGGTGAACTCGCCGAAGCTCTCGGCGCAGGCGCCGCCCTGCAGCACGAACGCCTTGCCGCGCGACGCCTCGGCCAGGCTGGCCTTCAGCCGCCGCGCCTCGCCCGCGAAGACCAGCGGCGGATAGCGGCGCAGCCGCTCCTCGACCGCGCGCAGCGCGTCCTGGTCGGGATAGGCCGGCACCTGGCGCACGGGAAACGACCGCCAGCTCTCCGGCGTCCAGGCCTGCCGGGAAGAACTGTTCTGTGTGTGCATCGCACTCATGGTCGGATCCTAAATTCCTCTGCTCGTCCGGCGGGACGCGACCGGATCGCCTTCCTCCCCGCCTTCCCCCCTGCCCCGATGGCCGGCCGTGCCGCTGGGGGCAGTCTTTATGTAGAAAATCCCGCGCCAACGCAAAGAGGATCGTCGCGTGCGGCCTGCAATACGCGTAAGGGATGCGCAGGGCGGATCTTTTGGGCGTGCATCGCACCGGGGCGATCGGCTAGACCCGGCCCCAGGCCGACATGCGTGGCATGTGCCCGGCACGCGCCGGAATTTGCCGCGCCGCCGGACGCATGACATGCTGGCCGAAACCCGGAACTTCGGAGGGATGATCGATGGTGGCCACGCTTCGCACGGCCTTGTATTCGCGCCTGGCAGCGTCAGCTTTGGCCGCAGCCGCTCTTCTCGCAACGCCCGCGCTTGTCGCCCCGGCGCTCGTCACGCCGGCCCTGGCCGCCCCGGACCAGCCCGGCACGAGCGGCACGACCGGTGCCCAATCCACCGCGCAGGGCATCGAATCCCCCGGCGGCGAGCATCTGACGGTCAAGGGCCGGCACTCCCTGCCGCCCGGCTACCAGGACGCGCCGTCGATGGACCTGACCCATGGGCCAGACCCCGACCATGACGCCAACGTGCATCGCGACGCGGTCACCGGCAGCGACCTGTCACGCTTCGGCAGCGCCTATCAGGGCAGCGGCCCCTACGGCCAGGGCCAGCTCGGGGATTCCACAGGGAACGGCTGGGTCACCCCCCGCTGAACTTTGCCTGTAAACGCGTGCTGGCGGCGATCCGACGCGGCTTTGCTGCGCTCCGATGCTCACGGCCCACAAGGCCGCTCCGCTTCGGTGCTCACAAAACCACGCCGGGCGCTCCACTACGTTCCGCTCTCGCGCGCCAGCCCACGTTTCCAGGCAAAGTTCGGGTGCCCAGATAACGTCATCGGACAACCAGCGATCCCACGCGGCTTTGCTGCGCTCCGATGCTCACCGGCCCACAAGGCCGCTCCGCTTCGGTGCTCACAAAACCACGCCGGGCGCTCCACTACGTTCCGCTCTCGCGCGCCAGCCCACGTTTCCGGGCAAAGTTCGGGCGCCCAGATAACGTCATCGGACAACCGGCGATCCGACGCGGCTTTGCTGCGCTCCGATGCGCTTGACCGGCCAGCCGGAGACACCGGCCGGACTTCAATCGTCCTGGCGTTCGGTCACCCGGGTGCGAGTGCGCATGGTGACGAATTCCTCGGCCGAGGTCGGATGGATGCCCACCGTGCGGTCGAAATCCGCCTTGGTCAGGCCGGCGGTCACCGCGATCGCCAGGCCCTGCATCATTTCCGGCGCGTCGTCGCCGATCATGTGCGCCCCCACCACGCGCTGCGTTCCCTGGTCCACCACCAGCTTCATCACCGTCTTGCGCGACCGGCCGCTCAGCGTGTGGCGCATGGGGGTGAAACGGGCCAGATAAATGTCCACCGCGCCTTCCACGGCCGCTTCCGCCTCCGTCTGGCCCACGCTGGCCAGCGGCGGCGAGAAGAAGACGGCCTTGGGCGTCGTCTCCAGCGACCAGTGGCGCGGGCTGCCGGTGCCGAACAGGCGGTCGGCCAGGTTATGGCCCTCGGCGATCGCCACCGGCGTCAGGTTCTGGCGGTTGGTCACGTCACCGATGGCATAGATGCCCGACGCGCTCGTCTCGCCGGCCTGATCGACCACGATGCGGCCATGGGCGGTGGTTTCCACCCCGGCACGGCGTAACTCCAGCGAACGGACATTGGGCCGGCGGCCGGTGGCGAAGAACACGCAATCCGCGGCAATGCGCGACCCGTCATCCAGCAGCACCGCATATCCGCCTGCCCCGTCCCCGGCGTCCAGCGGCCGGATGGCGACGGGCGAGCGGTTC
>NZ_JABXXP010000077.1 GCF_013376155.1 Nguyenibacter vanlangensis | reverse complement strand
GGCCGCGCCGGCCCGGGCGGAGGGGATCGCGGCCAGGAGCAGGGCGGCGGCCAGGAGGGTGGTCGGGAGTGTGGGGGAATGGGGCACGGATCGGGCTCCGGAACGCTGGGGCGATGATGGGGACGATGGTGGGGTATTATCGGCCGTCGCGGGGCGGGGGGCCATAGGGTCCCGCCCGATGCGGGGTTGCGCTATAACCGTCATCGACGCATATCCCGCGCTTGCATGGCCCGCCCGGCATATGCAAGCCCGCCCGTGACTGCCCCGTGACCGCAATGTCATGACCGCAATGCCGTGACCGAAAGAACGACGATGACCGATATCGCCAAGACAGCAGGATCCGAACCGCGCACGCCGGAGGCGCTGGGGGCGCTGGAGCAGACGCTGCATCAGGACCGGATCCTGATCCTGGATTTCGGCAGCCAGGTGACGCAGTTGATCGCGCGGCGGGTGCGCGAGAGCGGGGTCTATTGCGAGATCTGGCCGTTTTCGACCGATCCCGCGAAGATCCGCGCCTTCGCGCCGCGGGGCATCATCCTGTCCGGCGGGCCGGCGAGCGTGCTGGAAGAGGGCGCGCCGCGCGTTCCGGACGTGGTGTTCGCACTGGCGGTGCCGGTGCTGGGCATCTGCTATGGCCAGCAGGCGATGTGCCTCCAGTTGGGCGGCGCGGTGGAGACGCACGAGCATCGGGAGTTCGGGCGGGCGCATATCGACATCATCGAGGATTGCGCGCTGTTTCGCGGCACCTGGGCGCGGGGCGGGCGCGAGCAGGTGTGGATGAGCCATGGCGACCGGGTGACGAAGTTGCCGCCCGGGTTCCGTGCGGTCGCGGTCAGCGAGGGCGCGCCGTATGCGATCATCGCCGACGAGGGGCGGCGCCTGTATGGCGTGCAGTTCCACCCCGAAGTGGTGCATACGCCGCACGGCGCGGCGCTGCTGCGCAATTTCACGCATGACGTGGTGGGCTGCCAGGGCACCTGGACGATGGCCGGGTTCCGCGACATGGAGATTGCCCGCATCCGCGCGCAGGTCGGCACGGGGCGGGTGATCTGCGGCCTGTCGGGCGGGGTCGATTCCTCGGTGGCGGCGGTGCTGATCCATGAGGCGATCGGCGAGCAACTGACCTGCATTTTCGTCGATCCGGGCATTCTGCGCGCGGGCGAGGCCGAGGAGGTGGTCAAGACCTTCCGCGGCCGGTTCAACATCAAGCTGATCCATCGCGATGCGTCGGACCTGTTCCTGTCGGCCCTGGAGGGGGTGACGGACCCCGAGACCAAGCGCAAGACGATCGGGCGGCTGTTCGTCGAAGTGTTCGAGGAGGAGGCGGCGAAGCTGGGCGGCGCCGATTTCCTGGCGCAGGGGACGCTGTATCCGGACGTGATCGAGAGCGTCAGCTATACCGGCGGGCCGTCCGTGACCATCAAGTCGCACCATAATGTGGGCGGCCTGCCGGAGCGGATGAAGATGAAGCTGGTCGAGCCGCTGCGCGAATTGTTCAAGGACGAGGTGCGCGCGCTGGGCCGCGAGATGGGCATGCCCGAAAGCATCATCGGCCGGCATCCGTTCCCGGGGCCGGGCCTGGCGATCCGGATTCCGGGCGCGGTGGACCGCGACAAGCTAGCGCTGCTGCGCCGGGTGGATACGATCTTCCTGGAAGAGATCCGTGCCGCGGGCCTGTATGACGCGATCTGGCAGGCCTTTGCCGTGCTGCTGCCGGTGCGCACGGTGGGCGTGATGGGCGACGGCCGGACCTATGATTACGCGTGCGCCCTGCGCGCTGTCACCAGCACCGACGGCATGACGGCGGATGTGTTTCCGTTCGATATCGGGTTCCTGAACCGGGTGGCCAGCCGCATCGTGAACGAGGTGCAGGGGGTGAACCGGGTGACGTACGACATTACGTCGAAGCCGCCGGGGACGATCGAGTGGGAGTGATTTTCGCCCATCCGGGCGTATCCAAAACTACGCTAGTGTCCTGATCGAGAAGTTTATATGATTATCCTGATGGCAGGGGTAATCGAATGGGACGTGCGGCGGTTTCGATCGAACTGACGACATTGGAGCGTCAGGAACTGGAGTCTCTGGCAAGGGCGCGCAAGACGGGTCAGGCGCTTGCGCGGCGAGCCCGTATAGTCCTTGCCGCTGCCGATGGGCATGAGAACAAAGCGATCCGTGACCTGACGGGTGCGGACATCAACACGGTTGGCAAGTGGCGCCGGCGTTTTGCGACGGACCGTCTGGACGGGCTTTACGATGAACCCCGGCCAGGGACGCCGCGCTCGATCGGCGACGAGGAGATCGCGGAGACGATCCGCAGAACACTGGAAGAAACACCGCGCGATGCCACGCATTGGTCGCTGCGCTCAATGGCGCAGGCCGTGGGATATGCGCCGTCGACGATCCATCGCATCTGGAAAGCGTTTGGTCTACAGCCTCACCGGACAGAGACCTTCAAACTGTCGAACGATCCCTTCTTCGTGGAGAAGGTCCGCGACATCGTTGGCCTGTATATGGCACCGCTGGAGCGTGCGCTGGTGCTGTGCGTGGATGAGAAGAGCCAGATCCAGGCGCTGGATCGCAGCCAGCCCATGCTCCCGATGCGGCCCGGCCAGGTCGAGCGGCGGACACATGACTATACCCGCCACGGAACGACCTCGCTGTTCGCAGCTCTCGACATTGCCACCGGCACCATCATTGGAAAGTGTTATCCGAAGCACCGATCCACGGAATTCCGCAAGTTCCTCGACCAGATCGAAACCAATGTGCCGACTGACCTCGATATCCATCTGGTGATGGATAACTATGCCACCCACAAGACGAAGCTAATCCGTGACTGGTTGGCCAGGCGCCCGCGCTGGCACGTTCATTTTACGCCGACCGGGGCCTCATGGATCAATCAGGTGGAGCGGTTTTTCGCTCTCATCACTGAAAAGCAGATCAGGCGCGGCATCCACCGTTCGACAGAAGCCCTGGAGGCTGACATCAGGGCTTTCATTGCCGTCCATAACGAACAGCCCAGGCCCTTCAAATGGACCAAGTCCGCCGATGACATCCTGCAAGCCGTCAAGCGATTCTGCCTCCGTACTATCAAAATCAGCGAAACTTCAGAATCAGGACACTAGCGACGAAGCGGAGCTGGGGTGCCTTCGCGACTACCGATCTCGAAGCTCAGTTGAAAGCGCGGGGCGTTACCCAGGTGGTGATCGCGGGCGTGGCGACTGGAACCGGGGTCGAGGCGACGGCGCGTCAAGCCTATGAGGCGGGCTTCAACGTTACCCTCGCGCGCGACGCCATGACCGACATGCGTCCCGAGGCGCATGACTACAGTATCAGGAACATCTTCCCGCGGCTCGGCGAGACCGGCACGAGCCAGGAGATCATTGAGCTCCTGCCGGCAAGGGGATCCTGAGATGTCCTGGCTTGCGCTCGTGTCCTATGTCTTCGGAGGTGCTTTCCTGGCGAACGCGATCCCCCATGCCGTCAGCGGCGTGATGGGCAGGCCGTTTCAGAGCCCGTTTGCACCGAATCCCGCTCACTCGGAAATCGTCACTGCGTCCTGATGCCCCCGCCGTTCGTCGCTGGGCCAGGTGACATGCGAGCACTTGATCGCCCGACGTGCGGCGGCGGAATGTCATCCCAGTTCAGTTGGCACCACAATGCGTCGTCCTTCGTGTCCGCGGTCATTTTCCAGGTGAGCGCATTGGGCGCGCTGGTGATAGTGATCGCTGCCGCCTCAGCCAGGGCAGCACGCCGGATACGATCATGAAGCCGGTGGCAATTCCGGTCGCAAGCACGCAGGCCATCGTCGGCCACCCGGCAACCTGTCCGCTATGGAGCGGATATAGCGCACGGATCGCCAGCGTGCCGGCACCATCCAGATGCGGATCGTCGATCCATGCGATATGTCCGTCATGCCGGTCGATATGGCAGGTGATCCGTCCGAAACCGGTATAGAGCGCGGTGCCGCCGGGCGCGAAGGATATCCCGTACAGATCGCGCGCCGGGTCGTCGGTCAGGACGACCGGCAGCATGTCGGGGTGGGCATGCGCGGCCCAGGTCCGGGCAATGGCCTCGGCTATCGCGTAGCGCAGAAGCGGGCCGGCATGGGGGGCTGGGGGCGGCGCATCGTCGGCGAAGGGCGAGCCGGCACGGGGCGGCGACAGAAAAGTCGCGACGGGCACGAAAGCTTCGTCGAAAAAATTCATCGCCACCGATGTCAGCGCCATCACGATCATGAACGGGATCGTCCAGAGCCCGATCACGCGGTGCAGTTCGGGCCAGGGGCGGCGTCCCAGCGTCTGGCGATTGAGGCGCCAGGCCGGTTGCCAGGCTGCCAGCAGCGGCCGGCGGCGGGGAAGGGTGATCGCCAACCCGATCACGGTCAGGCCCAGCCAGCAGGTGGCGATGGCTCCCATGAACAGGCGCCCGGCCGTGCCCAGCGCCAGGGTGGCATGAAGATCGTACAGCCATTGCATCGCGTGGGCCCGGTCCAGTCCTGCCTGCCGGGTACGGGTGCCGGTCACGCCCCCGTCGCGGGGGTCGATGAACACGTCGTCGGGCGCCGCATCGGGCGTGCGGACCATGACGGCCCGCAGCGCCTCGCCGGAATGCGGTTGCATGGCAAAGCGCACGACGCGCCAGGACGGATGGTCGGCCAGGACGCGCGCCACCAGTTCGGACGCCGGCCGCACCGGGCCCGCCGGGACCCGAAAGAGGCCGGGATTCAGCACGGCATCGACGCGGTCGCGAAAGGTCAGGAGCGTGCCGGTCACGGCCGCGACCATCAGGAACAGCGCAATGCCCAGCCCGACATAACGGTGGGCCAGGAACAGGCCCCGGCGCAGCGTCACGTTGCCGGCTCGCATTCGGCGAGGCGCGCGCGCAGCCATGCGATCTGCTCGGCCACCGCGCGGGCGGCCACCCCCGAGATGTCCAGCGCCTCGAGGAAGGAATGGATGGTCCCCGGATAGGACCGGGCGATGACGGCATTGCCGGCGGCACGCAGGCGCCCGGCCATGGCGTGGTTCTCGTCCGCCAGCACGTCGCATTCCGCAATGGTCATGAACACCGGCGGAAGATCCGCGACATTCGCCCGGAGGGGAGAGGCCAGCGGCAGCGTGCGCCGGTCGGCATCAGGGATATAGCGTTGCCAGAAGAACAGCATCTCGTCGCGCGTCAGCATGAAATCCGGCCCGGCGAAGCGGGTATAGGACGGGGTATCGCAGGCGCTGTCATACACGCCATAACTCAGCAGCAGCCCGTGCAGCCTGGTTGCGATTCCGGCGTCGCGCAAGCCGATCGCGGCGGCCAGCGACAGATTCGCGCCTGCCGAATCCCCGCCGACGAACAGCGGCAGGCCCCCAAGGGCGGGCAGATGGACAGGCAGCGTCCGCAGGCAATCCAGGACCTGTTCAAGCGCCACGGGAAACACGTATTCCGGCGCCAGCGCATAGTCCAGTCCGACGACGGCCATGTTGGCCCCCGCCGCATATTCGCGCATCAGCCGGTCATGCGTATCCAGGCCGAACATGGTCCACCCGCCGCCATGCAGATAGACCAGTACGCCGTCCGGTGCCGGGTCGGGGGAAAAGATTCGCGCGTGCAGCGGCGGGATGGTGTCGCCAAGGACAATGTCGCTGACGTCGGCCAGGGCCGGCGCCCTGGCCGGCAGCGTCGCGCGGGCTTGGGCGGCCAGGCTGCGGGCGGTTGCGGGCGGCAGGGTCTCAAACGGCGGAAAATCCCGTCCGGCCTGCGCCATATGTCGGCGAAATGCCGCGATCTCGGGGTCCAGGGGGCCTGGAGGGAGGGCTGAGGTCACGATTGTGGGGCTCCGCTGTTTTGAGCCCATTCTTGTCGAAACCGATGCGGCGGACGTGTCGGAAAGGGTCAAAGAGGCCAGCGGTCGGGCCATGACGCGGAACGACCGAAACAGCGACGATCCCCGCCCGATGGCGGCATGTTCTGGCCCGGCGACAACGGCCCGCCGGCACGCGGATGGTAGGATACGCGTTCCCCACTCAGCCGGAAGCCCCTGTGCCATGTACGTTCCGCCAGACTATGTTTGCGACGATACCGCATGCCTGCACGACCTGATCGCGCGCGTGCGGCTGGGTACGGTCGTGACCGTGTCGGCGGGTGCCGACGGCAATGCGCCCGAAGCCTGTCATCTGCCGTTGCTGCTGGATCGTCGTCGCGGGCCGCTGGGCACGCTGATCGGCCATCTCGATCGCCGTAATCCGCAACTGGCCGGCCTGGCCGCCGGCCGGCCGGTGCTGGTGACGTTCCTGGGGGCCGATGCCGGCGTTTCGCCGGATTGGTACCGTACCAGCCCGCGCGTCCCGACCTGGCTGTACAGCGCCGTCCATGCGACGGGCATTCCGACCGTGATCGAGGATGCGGCTGCCTTGCGCGCTATCCTGGAGCGCGGTAGCGCCTTGGCGGTGCCCGCCGGGGGGACATGGCGGCCGGCGCAGGTCGCAGCCTATATCGACCGGCTGCTCGGCGGCATCGCAGGGTTCGAAATCCGCCTCGACACGCTGCGGGGACAGATCCGGCTGGGCCAGCATAACGGCCCCGAGGACTGGCAGGGGGTGCATGACGCGCTGTCATGCGGCACCCTGCAACAGCGCCGTGTGGCCGAGGATATGGCGGCGTTCGGCCGCGTGATCTCGGCCGGCGCCTGAAAAAAGCGGGACGGGGGTCAGGGCCCCCTATCCGCACCTTCACCCCGGCGGCGGCGGGACTGGCGGCGGGCCAGCATCGCTCCCGCCGTCAGGTACAGCAGCAGGAAGAGGGCGGCCGACGGCCGGCCGGACGCCGCCTGCTGGCCGATCCCGGCCAGGACGATGCAGATCGTCCCCACCGACACGACCAGGGCGCAGACCGGCACCACCCCCAGCCAGAGGCCGAAAGCCCGCACGCCCCCCAGCGGGATGCGGAACGGCCGTGCCATGTCCGGGGCGACCACGCGCAGCCGCATGGCGCTGAGCGCCACGCCCGAAAAGGCGACCATGGTGCCGATACTGACCAGGTCCGCCAGTACGCCGATGGGAAACAACGCCGCCAGCAGGCCCGCGAGTGTGGCGGCCAGCACGATGCCCAGCCCCGGCGTGCCGTGGCGCGGGTGCAGCCGCATGAAACAGCCCGGCAGCAGGCCGTCGCGCGCCATGGCGAAGCAGATGCGCGAATGGCCGTAGGTATTGACCAGCATCACCGATGCCAGGCCCGTCAGCGCGCCGATCCGCAGCAGGATGCCGATGCGCGGATAGCCGACCGCTGCCATGGCCTCCGCCACCGGATCGGGCACGTCGAGGCCACGGAATGGCGCCAGGCCCGTCAGAACCAGCGAAACCAGGGCATAGAGCAGCGCGCTGGCCAGCAGCGTTCCGATAAGGCCGACCGGCAGGTCGCGTGCCGGGCAGCGGGCTTCCGCCGCCGCCGTCGCGACAGTGTCGAAGCCGAGATAGGCAAAGACGACGATCGACGCGGCGCGCAGCACGCCGGGCACGCCGAAACGGAACCCGCCCTCGGAGGGCGGCAGGAAAGGCGACCAGTTGGTGGGATTCACATGGCCGATCCCGATGCCCAGGAACACCAGCAGAACGCCCGTCTTTACCACGACGAGGGCGGTGTTGACGCGGGCCGATTCCCGCACCCCCCGCACCAGCGCCGTCGCGATCAGCATCAGGGACAGGAATGCGGTCAGATTGGCATGGAGACCCGTCATGCCGACGGGCGACCCCATGCTGGGCTGGATCAGTGCCGCCGGCAGCCCGTGCCCCAGCGCCCTCAGCAGGCTTTGCAGATAGCTGGCGAAGCCGGTGGCGACCGCCGCGCCGGCCAGCAGGAATTCCAGTGTCAGCATCCAGCCGACCCACAGGGCCGCCCCCGGCCCGAACGCACGGCTGACGTAGCTGTATGAGGCGCCGGCGATGGGCATCGCGGTCGACAGTTCGGCGTAGCAGATCCCCGTCAGGCCGCAGGCGGCCCCGGCGGCCAGGAAGGACAGGGTGACGGCCGGCCCGGCATATTCCGCCGCCGCGACACCGGGAAGGATATAGATCCCGGCCCCGACGACGCAGCCCACGCCCAGCAGCACCAGGTCCACCGGGCCCAGTGCCCGGCGCAATGTCTGGGGCGCGCTCATGGGGTCGGCCTCAGGATGGGCGTCAGCCAGGCCAAAACCCGGCGCTGCACGTCTTCCTCTACCGTGGCACCGACCGCGCCGCCGAACCAGTGCGGCGCATCGGGATAGCGTACCAGCTCCACGCGCGTGCCCTGTGCCTTCAGGCTGTTGAAGAATATCATCGCCTGCTCCGGCGGAACGCGTGCGTCGCTCATGCCGTGCAGCAGCAGGACCGGCATGTGCGTCAGTCTGGCCGCATTGATCGGCGAATGGGCCGCATAGTCTGCCGCCCGGTCGATCGGATCGCCAAAATAGGGCGGCAGGAAACCGGGCCCGACATCGGTAGAAAGCGCCATCGTCATCAGGTCGGTGATGCCGGCCCCGTCGATCACCGTCAGGAACCGCTTTTCGTGCCCGGCCATCCAGGCGGCCATGAAGCCGCCATAGCTCCATCCCCCCAGCGCCAGGCGGCGAGGGTCGGCCACCCCCTGGCGGGTCAGCATGTCGATGCCGTCCAGGATATCGCGTGCGTCCGCGCCACCCCAATCGCCGCGCGTGGCCTCGGCGAAGGCGGTGCCGCGCCCATCCGATCCACGAGGATTGGGCATGAACACCGCGATGCCATGGCTGGCCAGCATCCGCGCCCAGTCATGCCACGAGCCCAGCCACCCTTGTGCCCAGGCATCGTACGGTCCGCCATGAACCTGCGTGAACAGCGGCAGGTCGCGCGATTGTCCCGGCGGCAGGACCAGCAGGCCGCTCAGCACGGTGCCGTCGCGGCCCTGCCAGCGCACGAACCTCT
>NZ_JABXXP010000076.1 GCF_013376155.1 Nguyenibacter vanlangensis | reverse complement strand
TGCCCGCGATCCGGGCCGTCGCGGCAGGTGCGCCCTGCAGGACCTCCAGCTCGGTTCGCGCCGCCAGGGCCGGCGTGTTGGCCTTGCCACGCCACAGCATGGGCCGGACCGCGACGAAGATGGCGCCCAGCGCCAGCAGGATGGGAATGACCCATTCGGCCACATAGATAAGCGTATCCCGGCTGAACAGGCTGCTGCTTTCCGCCGGAAGGCCAACCCCGTTATCCGGCATGAACCGCATGGAAACGACATTGACCGCGTCGCCACGGCTTTTGTCATATCCGATTGCCGTCTCGACGAGTGTCGAAAGCCGGGCCAGCTCGGCATCGTCCAGCGGCTTCCAGACCTGGTTTCCGGTCTTGTCCTTCGTGAACGTGCCATCGACCATGACGGCCAGGCTGATCCTGGACACGCGGGGGCGTGTCTGGCTGACGACGCGGACCCGCTTGCCGATCTCGTAATTATCGGTTTCTTCCTCGCGGTCGTCGCTCGAACCGGTCCTGTTGGCCTGGTTCGCGTTGGCGTTCGGCAGATTGTTCGCCACCGAGGTATTCGGGTTCGCTTCGGTATTGGCGCTCTTGTCGGTCGTCGTCTGCTGCGATCTCAGGACCTGCTGGTTCGGGTCGTAGCTTTCATCCGTTTCGCGGATTTCGTCGGTGTTCATGGTAACGGCCGCCCGGGCGCGGACATGGCCTGCCCCCAGGATGGGTACCAGCATGTCTTCCGCGGCCTGCGCCAGGCGCTGCTCTTCGGCGTAGCGGAACTTTTCAAGGGTGGATTCCTGGCCCGCCGCGCTGTCAGGATCCCCAGGCTTCGCCAGAACGTCGCCGCGCGTGTCGACGATGGAAATATTCTGCGGGCGCAGGCCGGGAACGGCCGCCGCGACCAGATTCTGAATGGCCTGGATGCCGTCCGGCGCCATGCGGCCAGCCCTGCCGATATCAAGCACCACACTGGCCTGCGACGGGCTGGTCTGGGTCGAAAAAAGATCGCGATGCGGAAGAACAAGGTGAACCCGAACGTTGCGCACCCCGTGAAGCAGGCGAATCGAACGTTCAAGCTCGCCTTCCATCGCCCTGGTTTCGTTGATGGTCTGTTCGAACTGCGTACTGGTCAGGGTGCCGCTCTTGTCGAAAAGCTCGTACCCGACGGCGCCGCCGCTGGGCAGGCCATCCTTGGCAAGCAGCAGCCGCGCACTGGCCACCTGGTCCCGCGGGACATAGAGGCTCGTGCCATCCGTGCTGGTCGTCGAGGCGATATGCGCCTTGCCCAGATCGTCGACCATCTGGGCTGCCTCATTCAGGTCGAGATCGCCATATAACAGAGCCATTGGCTGGCCGCCGCTCCGAAAGGCGAAAATGCCCAGAGCCGCAAGGAGAATCGTCGCCGCGACTCCCAACACCGCAAGCCGCGTCCGCCCGAGCCCTTTCAGGCCAGCCAATATATTCTGCATACGGAACGCTGCTATGCTGACACGGCGCTGGACCAGGAAGCCACAAAATCCTCCGGCGGGTTAACCATTCGATAATCTCTGCGTCTCGCATGCCATCGCGTCATCCTACGCGTCAAGGCAGTCCGGAAGCGCCATTTCCTCATCATAACGTGACCCGGCGTGTCAGGAAGGCCAAAAACACAGTCCGCAACAAAATCCGGAAACGAGACGCGGCTCCAGTGCGCCATGTTCGGCATCCAGCCATGCTGCCCGTCATCTCAAGGAATAATCTCAAGGAATATAGGCGTTCGTCGGAGGTGCGGTCCTGATCGTCGTGTTGAGCCTGTTCGCATTCTGCTCCTGGGTCAGTCCGGTCGGACCTTCCGCCACCTGGCGTGCGACGTTGGGCATCAGGTCCGGTCGGCTCCAGCAATCCACGCCATTCCAGCTCTGGGTGCAATAAGGCTGCGGAGCGGGCGGTCGTTGCGGGGGCGCACACCAATCCTCGCCCGCCTGGATATAGCCCGCATTGCATTCGCGCCCCGTCATGTGTGAGACGAGATAATCCGGCGCGCACCCTGCAAGACCCACGATCAGGAAAACCATGATGCCGCCCCTGATTGTCATAGCTGGCAGTTCCTGTCCCTCAAGACTGTGCCCCGATCATGCAGTTTCGGGCCAGGCGGTTCCGGGCCATGCGGCGTCCGGCCGCCCGGCAGGCTACTGGCGTGATAGCTTCAACGGATCCTGATCGGCCGGACCTTGCCCGGACGGGCTCTTCAGCCACCAGGACGGCGCGCCCATATCCGTCGCCGCCGGCCCGCTCCTTCCATCGCCGCCGAAGGGCAGGCGCGAAGAACGGAAACTCCGCACGCCCGCCATGTATTGCGACACGAGATTCACGCGTTCAGGCATCATATATCCCATGACGGCCGAGATCTTCCGGGGGGTCATCCTGTTGGCCACCGAGACGAGGACATGGATATCCATGATGTCGAAGACCGCGGCGGCCTCCTTGGGGGGCATGTCCTCGTATATCTTCACCAGCCTGTCGGTCTCGGCGGACATGGTCTCCCGATGCGCCTCCTGCTTCTCGGCCAGCGCGGCCATGGACGTATCCAGGTCGCGCATCTTCGCATCGAGGGCCGACCTGGCCGCATCGAGGATATGCCTCTGCGCCTCCAGATCCTTCTGTTCGCTGTCGATGTCCGACCGCCGGGCCAGAATATCCTTGACGAGATCCGTCTCGGCCCTGTCGACCCCCGGGTCGGACTCTCCGCTCCGGCCTGTGGCGACCGTCCCGGCTCCCGCGCAGGCGATGCCCCGCGGGCAGTCCGCATCGGACATGCCGGTCTTCTTTGCCGACATGCGGTCGGGGGCGGGCGCGGCAGGCGCGATCGCCCTGCCGTTCCCGTCGGAGGAAAGAACCGACGTCCAGCCTTCCGCGGCATTTCTCGCCGCGGAATAGGTGCTCGCCATGGTATCCGACGTGCTGGCCGCGGCCATCTGCAATGGCGCCGCCTGTCCGGCCGGCGCGCCCGCCTCGACCCCGTCATCCTTCAGGTGTCCGGCAAGCGCATGCATGTTCATGGCAAGAAGAAGCGTCATCAGGATCGACGAGACATGCACAAGCTTCCCGAATGACAAGCGGGGTATGAGCATCTTAACCTGGCCCGCTCGCGGGTTTCTGCCGGCGTTCACACATCGCGTCCCTGGCGGAGACCACGGACATGCCTCTCGATACGGGCCATGAACCGACCATCCGGCGTTGCCTCTATGATCCGCCCGCGGCGCCTGCTTCCAAAGCGACCGGCTTGCTCATCACCTCGTCGATTCTGCCGCCCTCGGTCACGTTCCGTTGATGCTGTGAAGTCGGGCCGCTGTCAAGTTTTTACAAAGGATCTCCCCATTGGCGCCGCATATCCGACATAATTGTCATTCCGATCATGAATGAACGATCCGCGACGACATATTTCGGCAGGCGCCTCCCGCCACTGCCGCCCTACGCGCTCCGGCCGGGGGCGGTCACGGACGGACGGGTCTCCACAAGCGCGCATAGATCGGCACGGACACGGTGCATGGGGTCCGACCAGTCGAGCGGTCTGGTCTGCTGGTACAGGCGCAAACTGTCGTACCACGGAGAATCGGTGCGGCCCGACAGCCATCGCCAGCACTGGTCGTAACGCGAAAGCATCCAGACCGGCTTCCCCAGCCCGGCCGCTATGTGTGCGGTCGATGTATCGACACTGATCACCAGGTCCAGCGTGCCGATCAGTGCCGCCGTATCGCTGAAATCGCGCAGCAGGGATGTATGGTCGATCAGACGCATCCCCGCCGGCGGCTCCCCGGCCTGCCCCGCTCGTTCTCCAAGCTGCAGGCTGTAGAACACGGCATCCGGGGCGGCATCGGCAAGCGGCGCGAATGTCGCGAGATCGGTCGAACGGCGCCGGTCGGCAAGCTCGGCCGCACGAATTTCCTGATGCGGCGCTCCCGCCCAGACAAGACCGACGCGCAGCGACCGCACCCGTCGCCCATCTTTCATGGCGTCGTCCTGAAGTACCCCGCGCCAGAACGACATTTTATCCGGATCGGCCCGAAGGAACCCGCCCGCCGACGGGATGGTCGTCAACGTCGTGCCCAGCGCCCGCGGCAGGCTGAGTGCCGGACATTGCAGGTCATGGGGCGGGATCTCATCCTCTTCCGACACGAATGTCTGGTCCGGAAAGGAGTGCCGGAACAGGGTCAGCAATTCCCGCCTCGCCCTGATCAGGGTCCGGCCGCCCCGTTCCGCCGCGCACGGGAAGAAGCGGGAGAACTGGATCATGTCTCCAAAACCGCCTTCCGTATGGATCAGCAGGGTCCGGCCCCGAAAATCTTCACCATTCCAGAGCGGCGCGCTCATCGCGTTACGACGCGAATCGAACGTCGTCCAACGCCATTCATATTCCCGGAAACCTTCAAGATACTTGCCCTGGGCCAGAAGGGACAAGGCATGGTTCGTCCGGGTTTGCGCATTCTCGGGCGTCAGCGCCACGGCGACCTGATGAAATTTCTGGGCCAGTTCATGCTCTCCGCGATGATCGAGGGCCAGCCCGAGATTGCTGAGGGCAAGGGGATGGACAGGATTGCGCTGGAGACAGTTCCTGTAGGCGGCAATGGCCTCGTCGTAACGCTGTGTCTGTAACAGGACATTGCCGAAATTCGACCAGCCGTCCGTCAGGGCCGGATCAAGCGCCACCGCGCGCGCCAGCAATTCATACGCTGCGTCAAACGCGCCGAGGGTGCAGAGCAGCCCGCCATAATTGCTCAGGGTCCGGGCGTCGTCCGGATTGTCGGCCAGCACGGCCCGATAAGCCTGTTCCGCCTCCTGCAGGCGTCCGGCGCGTTGCAGCGCCTCTCCGCTCCCTTCCGGATCGGCCCTCTGTTGCGCCGTCGCTCCAGAAGACGGCCCGGAAGCGGGCGGGAAGGCATCATGTGGCATGGCGTACGGAACCTGATAATCCGGGGGTGGCGCCGCCACCCGTCATGGCCGGCCGGGCCTGCGTCCCAAAAAATCGTTCAAGAAACAAGCGCCGGGATGTCTTTTGGATATTTTTTAAATACTGTCAAAACGGCAATATGCTATCAAGAATCTGCTGCCCGTACCGTGGCATCTGCATCTTGGTCAATTGTCCACGGCCGCCGTACGAAATTCGCGCCTCGGCGATTCTGTCGTGCGTCACGGTGTTGTCCTCCGTAATATCCTGCGGCCTGACGACACCGCTGACCATAAGCTGGCGCAATTCGCCGTTGATCCTGACTTCCTGGCGGGCGACGACCACGAAATTACCGTTCGGAAGGACCTGCGTGATCGTTCCGGCCAGGGAGAGCGTGACCGTTTCGTTCCGCGTGATCGTGCCGGTCGCCGTATTGGCATTCGTACTGCTCGTATGAAGGGCCGTCGCGCTCGACAAAGCCTTGCCCTGCAAGCCGAAAAGGTTGGGAATACCGAAAGTCTCCGTCCCGCTGCCGGACGCCGACGTATCGTTGGTCAGGGCCGCATTGTCGGCGATATCGACCTTGATCGTCAGCAGATCCCCGACCTGCGACGCCCGCTGGTCCCTGAAGAATGCCCGGCTCCCCGGCCGCCACAGGCTTCCGACCTCCGTGGGGGGCGGCTGCAGCGGCGGCATCGGCATCGTGACGGGGCGATAGTCGGGTGCCTGCGTCGGGTCCGATGTCGTGGTCATGCGCGGCGGATGCCCCTGCTCGCTCAGGTCCGACAGGCCCGAACAGGCGGACAGGCACAGCAGTCCGGTCATCGCGGCGCTAACCAGGGCAACTCCGGACAAAGCGGCTCTCATCGGTGCAAGATCCCAGCGCATTCAACGGCTACCGCAAGGACAGGGTCGCACGCGCATCATCGCGGGCGGACGCCGTCAGACGCCGCAGGACGCCCGGATCGGAGCGCACCGCACCCGACCCCGCCTCGACCTCGATTTCCGACGCGTTCGTCACACGGCCCGTCACGATCATGCCGCTCGCCAGGTTAAGGGCGCGCACATACTGACCCGCCCCTCCATCGTCCAGGACGCGTCCCGTCGCCGTCAGATGAACGCCGGGGGCGGTAAAGGCGACCAGTACCGGGTCTCCCTTGTGCATCAGCACGGTCCTGTGCAGGTCCTGATCCAGGACGGCTTCGCCCGCGACCACGCCGCGCGTCAGGGTCATCCCGTCCACGTCGCCCGCATCGGTGAAGGCCCTGCTCGCGATGTGGCCGGTATAGGCGTCATCCATCTGCAGGTCGGCCGCCGAGAGCACGGCCCCGGCAGGCAATGCGTGCGCGAAGACCAGCACCCTGCGTGCCGCATGCACCGTGCCGGTCAGCAGGAAAGAATCCTGCGTGGCATCCCCCGTGGGCTGGCTGCGATAGGCCGTCGCGGAAAACCACCCGCTGCGCTGGTCCCAGTCGACGTCGGACAGGACGATCGGCCTCGGATCGTCCGGCGCAACCATGATGGGGTGGAAATTGACAAGTGCCACGGACACGGGGCCGCTGCCGATATCCGGCAGGTTTTTCCTGACGAGTTCGGAAAAGAAGGTTTTGTCCAGGATGCGGCCCGCACGGGTGATCGTCGTCATGGCCGATGGAGACCGATCGAGCCAGTCGACGCCGTACTGGTCGGCGATGGCCATCAACTGGCCGCCGCCGACCTGGATGCTCGCGCCGGGCGCGGGGGCGGGGCCCAGCACCTGGTCCTGGCCCGGCTCCAGGTCCGCGAACAGGTCCGACAATCTCACGGTGCCCGACGCGATGACCGTCGCATTCCGCAATGTCGCGGCCCGGCCATGCGCGGGATGTGCCATCACGAAGCCGGCCGCGATCACGCCCGCGATTGCCGCCCGCGCCGACATGCTATTTCAGGTTCGTCAATGTCTGAAGCATCTGGTCGGAGGCCGTGATGACCTGGCTGTTCATTTCATAGGCGCGCTGCGCGGTGATCAGATCGGTGATCTCTGTCACCACGTTGACGGCGGATTCCTCGATGAAGCCCTGCTGGACCGATCCGTATCCCTGGCTCTGGGGCGTGCCGAGATTCGCGGTGCCCGACGAGGTCGTCTCCGTAAAGAGGTTCTGCCCCATGGCCGCCAGGCCGTTCTCGTTCTGGAAGGTGGCAAGCTGGATCTGTCCCGCGACCTGCGAGGTCGTCTGGCCCGATATCGTGTACTGAACCTGGCCGGTCTGATCGATGGTGATGTTCTCGGCGTTGCTCGGCAGGCTGATATTGGGCGCAAGCGGGTAGCCGTCCGCCGTCACGATGGTACCATCCTGCGACAGCGAGAACGTGCCGTCGCGCGTATAGGCATATTCGCCCGACGGCAAGGTCACCCGGAAATAGCCTGATCCCTCGATTGCCATGTCGAGCGAATTGCCGGTCTGCTCCAGCGAGCCCTGTTCGTTGATCCGGTAGATCCCGGCCGTGCGGACGCCAAGGCCGATCTGCGCGCCCGCCGGGACAAGGTCGCCCGTGTCGGAACTCATGGTGCCGGCCCGCCGGAGATCCTGATAGATCAGGTCCTGAAATTCGGCCCGGCGGCGCTTGTAGCCGGTCGTGGTCATGTTGGCGATGTTGTTGGAAATCGTCTCGACGTTCGTCGTCTGGGCCTGCATGCCCGTGGCGGCGATATCAAGAGAGCGCATCATGGAAGACAATCCTCCTTGTGTCTTGCGGCACGGGCCAACGCCACACAAGACAGGTGCCGGTCATGGCATTCGATGATGCCATGGTTTGGCAGATCATAACCAATTCCTCACAGGTAAAACCATGTCGCCGCCGTGGCAAGGCCCTTTCTGGCGGGCCGCCCGCTACGCGGCGCCCAGGCCGAGTTCGGCCCGCGCCTTCTTCGACAGGCCCTGCGCGACCATCCGGTGGGATCGGCGGATATGGTCGCGCAGCTCGTCATCGCCCGGTCCGTCATCACCCAGTCTGTCACCACCAGGGCCCGGCGCCGCGAAATGCTGGATCCATTTCAGCCCGCGTGAGGCCAGATAGGGCGCCGGGCGCAGTCCGGGGCGCTCCCGCAGGATCTCATAGAACAGCTCGCCGGCCTTGAAGGTGACCATCAGCCGCGCGCCGTCCACGCTGCCGATCGCAAAGACCTTGCCGCCGACCTTCCAGACATGCGCGCCGCCCCATTGCATCACATAGGTGGTCGCGGGCAGCGCGCGGCAGAATGCATTGAAATCGTCTACCGTCATCATGCCCCCTCACGCCCCGGCCATCAGCTTTCGGCCGTCAGACTTCGATCATCAGACTTCGATTATCTGGGCACCGGCCCGCCGCGTCCCCTCCGCCGGGGCCAGTTCCGCCCTGAACAGGCGCGCGGCCAAAATCAGCAGGCACGCCGCGACGGCGATCAGCGCCGCATGCGCCAGCCAGAACCGGGTCGATCCCAGATCGGGCAGCATCGCGCCCAGCCGCCCCGCGATGACGTCGGACAGGCGCGTGATCAGCGCAAAGCCGGCGACGATCGTTCCCTTCAGCCCGGCCGGCGACACCCGCACATACAGGGCCATGCCGATCGGCATCACGGCCGACATGGCGAAATCGTTGATCGTATGGAACAGGATGCCCCACAGCAGGCTGATCGTCGGGCCATGGGGCGACCGCGCCGCCGCCAGCGCCAGCACCAGCGGGGCCAGCGCCGCGATCACGCTGAACATCGCCACCTGGTCGATTTCGCCGGGCGCCGCGAAGCGGCGTTCATAGGCGCGCCAGAACGCCAGCCCGGCAATCTGCGTCGCAAGGCTGATCCCGGCATCCAGCGACAGCAGCCAGCTCGCCGGCATCGTCAGGCCGAACAGCGTGCGGGCATAATGCTGCTCGCCCCACAGGATATAGGTGTCATAGACCTGCTCGTTGCCGACCTGGGCCAGCGCCAGCACCGGGACAAGACCCGCCAGGATCGCCAGCAGGCGCCAGTTCGTTTCCGTTTCCGCGTTCGCTCCCGGCCCCGGCCCCGGCCCCGGCCCCGGCCTGGC
>NZ_JABXXP010000075.1 GCF_013376155.1 Nguyenibacter vanlangensis | reverse complement strand
GGGGACGCGAATGGCAGGATCCGGGCGGCAACCTGGCCTTTTCGGTCCTGTTGCGGCCGGAGGGCGTTGCGGCGTGGCCGGTCGGGTTGTGGCCCTTCATCGCCGGGCTGGCATTTCATGGGGCCATCGCACCCTGGATCCGCGATCCGGCGCTGTTGCGCCTGAAATGGCCGAACGACCTGCTGCTGGGCGGGCGCAAGATGGCCGGCATCCTGATCGAAAGCGGCGAGGGTCGGTCGGGGCGCTGGATGGTGATCGGTTTCGGCGCCAATCTGCGTGCCGCCCCGGTCGTGCCGGGGCGCGAGCTGGCCTGCGTGGCCGATTTCGGCCCCCCCCCTGCGCCCGAGGACGTGGCGCGCGCGATCTGCCGCGAATTGGATGCGTGGATGGCGGTCTGCGGCGACGGAGGCTTTGAGCCGGTGCGCGCGGCATGGCTGGCGCGCGCGCATCCGGTGGGCACCGGGCTTGTGGTACGCGGGGAAAGCGGGCAGGTAGAAGGTTCGTTCGACGGCCTGGACGCGCAGGGGATGCTTCTGTTGCGCTGTGCCGGCGGGCAGAGACGGATTTCCACCGGCGAGATCCTGCTGCTGGAGCCCGGCGCCGCGGTGCCGGGGACAAGCGGGACACGGGACGGTGCGCGTCGGGCGGCGGACGGGGATTGAACCGGCGGCCGGCCGGACGGTTGTTGCTATGGGACGCGCTGAGCGTCCGAGGGTTTTGGACGGCCATGGGGCGGGCCGGTCGTCGAGCGGACATGGATTGTCCGGCTCCGACCAGGTCTGGCGCCGGCCGGACGTGGGATCGCCTCCGACGGAGGCATGCCCCTGAGGGCGCCTTTCTGGAGGCGTTTCCCTGGGGGCGACATGGTCAGGCGGACATGGGCGATGTCCGCGACGGGTTCGGGCCATAGGGCCCAGATGTTGAGAGCGACTGGAAGACTGAAGGATCGAGTATGCAGGACGTGACGGATGGTCTGGCCTTTCTGCCCCTGGGCGGAACGGGCGAGATCGGTATGAATTTCAACCTCTATCGCCTGGGGACCACATGGCTGGCGGTGGATTGCGGGATCGGTTTCAGCGGCAACGATACGCCCGAGGCCGAGATCCTGATGCCGGACCCGGCCTTTATCGTCGAGCGCAAGACGGATCTGGCCGGGCTGGTGATCACCCATGCGCATGAGGACCATCTGGGGGCGGTGGCTCATCTGTGGCCACGCCTGAACTGCCCGGTTTATGCCACCCCGTTCGCCGCCGCCGTGCTGCGCCGCAAGCTGGGCGAGGCGCATCTGCAGCATCATGTGAAGATCGTCACCATCGCCCCCGGCGGCGCCTTCACGGTCGGGCCGTTCGATTTGCGCTTCATCCCGGTGACCCATTCGGTGCCCGAGGCGCAGGCGCTGGTGCTGCGGACCCCGCACGGCAATGTGGTGCATACCGGCGACTGGAAGTTCGACCCCAACCCGATGGTCGGGCCGCCGACCGACGTGGCGGCGCTGGAGGCGGTGGGCAACGAGGGCGTGCTGGCCCTGGTCTGCGACAGCACCAACGTGATGACCGAGGGCCCGTCGGCGTCGGAATCCGATGTGCGGCGCGGCATGACCGATCTGATCGGGTCGTTGCGCGGGCGGGTCGCGGTGACCTGCTTCGCCAGCAACGTGGCGCGGGTGGAAACCATCGCCAAGGCGGCGCAGGCCGCCGGCCGTTCGGTGGTGATCGTGGGACGGTCGCTGCGCAACCTGGACGTGGCGGCGCGGGAATGCGGCTATCTGGCCGATGTGCCGCCCTTCCTGTCCGAGCAGGAGGCGCACACGCTGCCGGACGACGAGGTGGTGATGATCATCACCGGCAGCCAGGGCGAGCCGCGTTCGGCCCTGTCGCGCATCGCGGGCGACACGCATCCCAATATCTCGCTGGGCGAGGGGGATACCGTGATCTACAGCAGCCGCATGATCCCGGGGAACGAGCAGGCGGTCATGCAGGTGCAGGATAACCTGACCCGCCGGGGCGTGCGGGTGCTGACCGACCGCGACCATCTGGTGCATGTGTCGGGCCATGCGACGGGCGGCGACGTGCGCCGCCTGTTCGACCTGGTGCGGCCGCGCTTTGCTGTGCCGGTGCATGGCGAATGGCGCCACCTGACGGCCAACGCCGCGATCGCGCGGGAGAAGGGTGTGTCGCCGATCCTGCTGGAAGACGGCGACATCCTGAACCTGTCCCCGGGTGTGGTCGAAGTGGTCGATACCGCGCAGACCGGCCGGCTGGTGCTGGATGGCGGACGGCTGCTGCCGATGAATGGCGGGGTGCTGGCGGCGCGTCGGCGCATGCTGTTCAACGGCATGGTCATCGGCAGTTTCGCGGTGGATGACGAAGGCTATCTGATCGGCGATCCGAAGGTGAGCGCGCCGGGCCTGCTGGACCCCGAGGACCCCGAGACCGTGCGCATGACCGAGGAGTTCGGCGACGCGCTGGACGAGATTCCCGACGAGCTGCGCCAGGACGATACGACCTTCCGCGAGGCGGCGAAGACCGCGCTGCGCCGTGCGCTGGGGCGCAAGCTGCAGAAGCGGCCGCTGGTGGACGTGCATCTGCTGCGCGTCTGAGCGGTCGTGGCGTAAGCCGGCGCATCTGACAGGCCGGCGTGTCTGTCGAGGCGCTGAACGGCGGGGAGCTGAAAGGATTACGGCAGGAGGTGCATGGCGCCTCCTGCC
The DNA here is from genome assembly GCF_013376155.1 of Nguyenibacter vanlangensis. Taxonomy (GTDB): domain Bacteria; phylum Pseudomonadota; class Alphaproteobacteria; order Acetobacterales; family Acetobacteraceae; genus Gluconacetobacter; species Gluconacetobacter vanlangensis. The sequence goes on along the minus strand of NZ_JABXXP010000075.1, from coordinate 6,287 downwards.
GTTCCCGGACGTTTTTTCCTTCCCTAAACCCGGTGTCTGTGACGACCGGATCAGACAGCGGGGACTGTAGGAGCCCCGTTCGGGCCTGTCACCTGCCTCACGCCTTTGTTGAACGGGTTGGTGCGGAGACGGGCTTCACACTTCGTTGTTCGTTTTATGCGCCTGTTTGCGCGCCCGTGTGCGCGGCCCGTGGCGGAATGGCGGGTTCTGGCGTATTCGTCTTACCTTTCCACGATCCGCCCGGCCGGTGGCCGGTTTTTCGAGGTTGATATCGGTATGCGTCTGTCCCGCGGCTTCCTGCCGACTCTCAAGGAGAATCCTGCCGAGGCGCAGGTCATCTCGCACCGCCTGATGCTGCGGGCCGGGCTGATTCGCCAGACGGCGGCCGGGATCTATGCGTGGCTGCCGGCCGGCTTGCGCGTGCTGCGCAATATTGGCCAGATCGTGCGCGAGGAGCAGGATGCGATCGGCGCGCAGGAATTGCTGATGCCCACCATCCAGCCGGCGGAATTGTGGCGGCGGTCGGACCGCTACGATGCCTATGGTCCCGAGATGCTGCGCATCCAGGATAGGCACGAGCGCGAATTGCTGTACGGGCCGACCAATGAGGAAATGATCACCGACCTGTTCGGCCAGGTGGTGAAGTCGTACCGCGAGCTGCCGCAGGTGCTGTACCATATCCAATGGAAGTTCCGCGACGAGGTGCGGCCGCGCTTCGGGGTGATGCGCGGGCGTGAATTCCTGATGAAGGATGCCTACAGCTTCGACGCCGATTACGATTCGGCGGTCGATACCTATCGGCGGATGATGCTGGCCTATCTGCGCACCTTCCAGCGCCTGGGGGTAAAGGCGATCCCGATGGTGGCCGACACCGGCCCGATCGGCGGCGAGCTGAGCCATGAATTCCTGATCCTGGCGCCGACCGGCGAAAGCGGCGTGTTCTTCGACGGGGCGTTCGAGGAGCAGGACTGGCTGTCCGAGCCGGTGGACATCGCCGACCGCGATTCGCTGGCGGCGTTCTTCAGCCGCATGACGTCGTTCTATGCCGCCACCGACGAGAAGCATGACGAGGCCGCCTGGGCCGGCGTGCCCGCCGAGCGCCGGCGCGAGGGGCGCGGCATCGAGGTGGGGCATATCTTTCATTTCGGCCGCAAATATACCGGGTCGATGGATATCGCGGTCAGCGGGCCGGACGGCGCGCCGCTGCACCCGGAAATGGGGTCGTACGGCATCGGCGTGTCGCGCCTGGTCGCCGCGATCATCGAGGCCAGCCATGACGATAACGGCATCATCTGGCCGGAGAGCGTGGCGCCGTTCCGTGCCGCGATCCTGAACCTGAAACCGGGGGACGCGGGGTGCGACGCGCTGTGCGAGCAATTGTACCGCGCGGCGCCGGACCGGTTCCTGTATGACGACCGTGCCGAGCGCGCGGGGGTGAAATTCGCCGATGCCGACCTGATGGGCCATCCCTGGCAGATCATCGTGGGCCCGCGCGGCGCCAAGGACGGCAAGGTGGAACTGAAGCGCCGCGCCGACGGCGAACGGTTCGAATTGCCGGTGGACGAGGCGCTGGCGCGGGTGATCGGGGCCTGATCATGTTCGGTCCATTCGAGCGCGCGGTGGCCGGGCGCTATCTGCGCGCCCGCAAGGGCGAGCGGTTCGTGTCGGTCATCGCCATCTTCTCGCTGGTCGGGATTGCCCTGGGGGTGGCGACCCTGATCATCGTCATGGCGGTGATGAACGGGTTCAAGGCCGATCTGATGGGCCGTATCCTGGGGTTGAACGGGGATATGAGCCTGTTCAGCGTCAGCCGCTCGATCGGGAATTACGACGACCTGGCCGCCACCGTGCGGCACGTGCCGGGCGTGACGGCCGCCACGCCGCTGATCGAGGGGCAGGTGCTGCTGAGCGCCGGCAGCTACAATACGGGGGGGATGGTGCGCGGCATGACCCGCGCGGGCCTGCGCGACCTGCACGAGGTCAGCGATTCGCTGGTCGCGGGGTCGCTGGACGGGTTCGACGGCAATGACGCGATCATCATCGGCGTGACCCTGGCCGAACGGGCCGGCCTGTCGGTCGGGTCGCGGCTGACGCTGATTTCGCCCAACGGAGCGGCCACGCCGTTCGGCACCATGCCGCGGATCAGGGCGTATCACGTGGTGGCGATCTTCGACGCCGGGATGAATGATTATAACAGTTCGTATGTCTTTCTGCCGCTGCCGGCCGCGCAGGTTTATTTCCAGATGCCCGACCAGGTGACGCAGATCCAGGTGATGACCCGCGACGCCACCAACGTCCAGCCGGTGCGCGCGGCGATCGAGCGCGCGGTGGGCGACAGCCGGATCCGCGTGCTGGACTGGACGCAGACCAATAATGCGTTCTTCGGCGCGGTGACGGTGGAGCAGAACGTGATGTTCCTGATCCTGACCCTGATCGTGCTGGTGGCGGCCTTCAACGTGATTTCGTCGCTGATCATGATGGTGAAGGACAAGACGGCCGATATCGCCGTGCTGCGCACCATCGGGGCCAGCCGGGGGGCGATCATGCGCATCTTCCTGATGTGCGGCGCCTCGGTGGGGGTGACGGGGACGGTGATCGGCACCGTGCTGGGCATCGTGTTCTGCCTGAACATCGAGCGGATCCGGCAGTTCCTGCAGTCGCTGACCGGGACGAACCTGTTCAATCCCACGGTCTATTACCTGGAGCACCTGCCGGAGAAGCTGATCTGGTCGCAGGTGGTCGAGGTGATCGTCATGGCGCTGAGCCTGTCGCTGCTGGCGACGCTGTACCCGTCCTGGCGCGCGGCGCGGACCGATCCGGTGGAGGCGCTGCGCCATGAGTGAGGCTGTGACGCCGCTGGTGCTGTCGGGCGTCTGGCGGACCTTTCGCAGTGGGGACGAGGTGCTGGACGTGCTGCAGGGCGTGGACCTGGCCCTGCGCGCCGGCGAGATCGTGGCCCTGGTGGCGCCGTCGGGGACCGGCAAGTCGACATTGCTGCACCTGGCCGGGCTGCTGGAATCGCCCGACCGGGGGCAGGTCGTGGTCGGCGGCCAGGATGCGGGGCGGCTGGGCGACCTGGAGCGCACGGCGATTCGCCGTCGGCGCATCGGATTCGTCTACCAGTTCCATCATCTGCTGGCGGAGTTCACCGCCCGGGAAAACGTGATCCTGCCGCAACTGATCGCCGGCGTGCCGCGCGCCGACGCGCGGGTGCGGGCCGATTCGCTGCTGGGGGCCTTCGGGCTGGGGCATCGGCTGGAGCATCTGCCGGGGCGGCTGTCGGGCGGCGAGAAGCAGCGCGTGGCGATCGCCCGGGCGCTGGCGAACCGGCCGGGCATCCTGCTGGCGGACGAGCCGACGGGGAATCTGGACGTCCATACCGCGGACACCGTGTTCGACGAATTGCTGCGCATGGTGCGGGGCGAGGGCGTCGCGGCGCTGATCGCCACCCACAACGACGCGCTGGCCGCGCGGATGGACCGGGTGGTGACGCTGCGCGAGGGCAGGCTGGTGGAACTGGCCCGTCACTGAAGCAGCCGGGCCAGGGGAAGCGGGCCAGGGGAAGCGGGTCAGGGCAGGCGTTCCGGAGGATACGCTTTCCCGGCGGGGGGTGATACCGCCGGGGCGGAGGATGGGGTAGGCTTGCGGCATGTCGCACGCCGATTTCGTCCATCTTCGCGTCCATTCCGCCTACTCGCTCAGCCAGGGGGCGATTCGCGTCGCCGAGCTGGCCGGCCTGGCGCAGGAGATGCGCATGCCGGCGGTGGCCATCACCGATACCGGCAATCTGTTCGGCGCGCTGGAATTCTCGCAATATTGCTCGGGCAAGGGGGTGCAGCCGATCATCGGCTGCCAGGTCGGCCTGCCGCCGCGGGCGGACAAGCCCGGCCTGCCGGCCGAGCCGGTGGTCCTGCTGGCGCAGGACGAGACCGGGCTTGCGAACCTGCAATATCTGTCCTCGCAGGGGTTCCTGCAGGGGGATGCCGCCGAGCCCATGGTGTCGCCCGAGCTGCTGTGCGCGCGCGCCGAAGGGCTGATGCTGCTGACCGGCGGGACGCGCGGGCCGCTGTTTCGCATGCTGGCCGACGGGCAGGAGGACGAGGCGCGGCGTTTCCTCGAACAATTGCAGGGCGCCTTCGGCGACCGGCTGGCGGTCGAGCTGCATCGCCACGGGCTGCCGGTCGAGCGGGCGGTGGAACCCGGGGTGATCCATCTGGCCGACCAGTTGGGCCTGCCGCTGGTGGCGACCAACGAATGTTTCTTTCCCCGCCCCGACCTGTACGAGGCGCATGACGCGCTGCTGTGCATCGCCCAGGGCCGCACGATGGCCGAGCGCGATCGCTGGCGGGTGACGCCGGAACATTGGTTCAAGACCCCGGCGATGATGAGCGAGCTGTTCGCCGACCTGCCGGAAGCCTGCGACAACACGCTGGCGATCGCCCGGCGCTGTGCCGTGCGGGTGGAGACGCGCAAGCCGCTGCTGCCGGTCTGTCCCAAGGTGCAGCCGGGATCGACCGAGGAAGAGACGCTGCGCGCCATGGCGGCCGACGGGCTGGCGCGGCGCCTGGAGCGCATGACGCTGGATGAGGAAACGCGCCGCGCCTATCGCGAGCGGCTGACCTTCGAGCTGGATATCATCGCGAAGATGGGGTTCCCCGGCTATTTCATGATCGTCGCGGACTTCATCCAGTGGGCGAAGGCGCACGACATCCCGGTGGGGCCCGGGCGCGGCTCGGGCGCCGGATCGCTTGCGGCCTGGGCGCTGACGATCACCGATATCGATCCGATTCCCTTCAACCTGCTGTTCGAGCGCTTCCTGAACCCCGAGCGCGTGTCGATGCCGGATTTCGACATCGATTTCTGCCAGGACCGGCGTGACGAGGTGATTCGCTATGTGCGGAGCGAATATGGCCCCGACCGGGTGGCGCAGATCATCACTTTCGGAAAATTGCAGGCCCGGGCGGCCGTGCGCGACGTGGGGCGCGTGCTGGGCCTGCCGTTCGGCATGGTCAACAAGGTCGCCGAGCTGATCCCGAACAACCCGGCCAAGCCGGTGACCCTGAAGCAGGCGATCGACGGCGAGCCGCGCCTGCAGGAGATGCGCGACGCGGACGAGGCGATCCGCCGGCTGCTGGAGATCGGCCTGCAACTGGAGGGCCTGTATCGCCATGCCAGCACCCATGCCGCCGGCGTGGTGATCGGGGACCGGCAACTGGTCGAGCTGGTGCCGCTCTATCGCGATCCGAAGAGCGACATGCTGGTCACCCAGTACAACATGAAGTTCGTCGAGCAGGCGGGGCTGGTGAAGTTCGACTTCCTGGGCCTGACGACGCTGACGATCCTGCAGCGGGCAGTGCAGTTCCTGAAGGGCCTGGGCGAGACGGTGGACCTGTCGGCACTGCCGCTGGACGATCCGCTGACGTACGAGATGCTGGCGCGGGGCGACACCGGCGGGGTGTTCCAGTTCGAAGGGGCGGGGATGCGCGACGTCCTGAAGCAGATGCGCCCCACCCGGCTGGAGGACCTGATCGCCGCGGTGGCGCTGTATCGCCCGGGGCCGATGGCGAACATTCCCGATTATTGCCGCCGCAAGCACGGCGAGGCGTGGGAGCCGCCGCACGAGGAGATCCGTTCGATCCTGGAAGAGACCTATGGCATCATGGTCTACCAGGAGCAGGTGATGCAGATCGCCCAGAAGATGGCGGGCTACAGCCTGGGCGGGGCCGACCTGTTGCGCCGTGCGATGGGAAAGAAGATCCGCGCCGAGATGGACAAGCAGCGCGAGATCTTCACCGAGGGCGCGGTGGGGCGCGGCATCGATCGCGACAAGGCGATCGAGGTCTTCGACCTGATGGCGAAATTCGCCGATTACGGGTTCAATAAATCCCACGCGGCGGCCTATGCCCTGGTGTCGTACCAGACGGCCTGGATGAAGGCGAACCATCCGGTGCCGTTTCTTGCGGCCTGCATGTCGCTGGCGCGGGAAAAGACCGACAAGCTTGCGGCCCTGCGGCAGGAGGCCGAGCGGCTGGGCATTCCGGTGCTGCCGCCCGACATCAATCTGTCGGGCGCCGATTTCACCGTCGAGCGGCTGGAGGATGGACGGCTGGGCATCCGCTATGCCCTGGCGGCGGTGAAGAAGGTCGGCTTCGCGGCGATGGAGGCGCTGGTGGCCGCGCGGGGGCGGCGGCCGTTCGCCGACCTGGCGGACCTGGCGGCGCGGGTCGACCCCAGGCAGTTGAACAAGATGCAGATCGAGAACCTGGCCAAGGCAGGGGCTTTCGACC
>NZ_JABXXP010000074.1 GCF_013376155.1 Nguyenibacter vanlangensis | reverse complement strand
CGGGATGCCCCATGGTGGGCCGTCCTGGCGCGGGTGGGCGCCGCCTGACCGGGGGTTGCCTGGGCATGGGCTGGCCGGACGGCCGGCAACGCCGGGACGCAGGCAACGGAGAGAACCAGGAGCGCGCGGCGGGAAAGAGGCGAGGAGCGACGATGGAGCATGAGCGAAGAGGCCGTTTTTGCAATGTTAAAATTTCGCCAACGTCCCTATCCGCTGAGCGCACCGATGCCCCGTGAAACTTCGGTGACGATGCACGCTTACAACAGTCCCGAAGAAATATTCCTGAAATAATAAGAAATAACCGCCATGAAGCATGTTCCCACGGGCACCCGGGTGGAACATCGGGCGCCGCCGCCGGCGGGAATGCCGTATCGGTGTCGTCTTTTCTGCAACAGTCGATCGGTTTTTTGCTCTGGCATATGCGCCGTGCTGGGGCATCCGCATCTTGACCGTCGACAACCCGGCCCGGGATGTGGTTTACGGCGGAACGTCTTATCGTGTCGAAATTGAATTGAGTGGGGATCTGAGCGATGGAACAGGGATTTCGTGCGTGCCTGCTGGTGGCGACGATGCTGGCGGGCGCGTTGACCATCGTGCCAGCCGCCCGAAGTGCGACGCCGGTCGAGAAGAAGACCGGCGCGGAGCAGAAGAAGCAGGGGGACGCCCCCGGGGACGCCCATGCGCCGCGCGCCGAGGAAGTGAGCGTGACGGGCCGGACGGCGCGGACGCGGGCGCCCGGCGGCGGATTGATGCGGGTCGAGACGGCGACCAAGGCGGTGCAGACCATCACCCGCGACTTCATTGCCAAGCAATCGCCCACCACCAACATCCAGCAATTGCTGCGGATGCTGCCGAGCGCCAACGTCCAGGACCAGGATTCCTACGGCCTGTTCTCGGGGGCGACCGAGGTCCGCGGGCTGGACCAGACCAATATCGGCTGGACTCTGGACGGCATGCCGCTGAGCGATATCGGCGGCGGCCAGTTCTATTCCAACGAGGTCCTGGAAGCCGAGGACCTGGAAACCGTGTCGCTGCAGCCGGGTTCGGTCAATCTCGACAGCCCGGTCGTCAGCGCGGCGGCCGGCCTGGTTTCCGCCACCATGAGCAATCCGACCCATACGCGCGGCGGCCTGCTGGATATCTCGTTCGGTTCGTTCGACATGACGCGCGAGTTCCTGCGCCTGAATACCGGCGATATCGGGTCGAGCGGCGTGCGGGCCATGTTCTCGTTCAGCCATACCCAGGCCAACAACTGGCGCGGCCCCGGCATGGCCGACAAGTACCATTATGATTTCAAGCTGATCAAGGATTTCGAGAACGGCAGCCATACCGGCCTGACCGTGTCCTATAACGACCAGGTCAATGATTCCTTCCTGAACCCCAACCTGGCGCAATACAAGGCGAACGGATACAGCAACAACTACCTGCCGTACTATACCGGCGTGAATAGCAACGGCACCAATTTCTACAAGCTGCACGTCAATCCCTTTGCCGACGTGGTGGCGGTGCTGCCGACCCATGTCGTCGTCACCCCCGATTTCTCGATCGACGATACGGCCTATTTCTGGCATGGCATCGGCAACGGCACCGGCGCCAGCCTGCTGACCCAGGGCAGCACCTATTATGGCGGCCAGCCGGCCGCCATCGATCTGGGGGCCAAGCAGGCCGTCGCCCTGACCCCGTCGAACCAGGAACAGTTCCGCCCCGGCAACACGCTGAAATTCAATTACCGCCTCGGGTCGCATCATCAGTTGACGGCCGGATGGTGGTATGAATATGCCAACCTGCTGCAATATTCGCCAGTGAGCTATGTCAACCAGGTGACCGGCGAGCCGGCGAATATCTGGGGCGTTTCCAGCCTGTACCAGCTTCCCGGTGGCCAGCCCTGGAAATATCGCAACTTCCTGAGCCTGTCGCAGGTCAACATGCTGTTCATCGGCGACAGCATGGATTATTTCGACAAGCGGCTGCATATCGACCTGGGCTTCAAGGAAGCCATGATGACGCGGCGTATCTACAACTACGTGCCGAACACGGTCTATAACCGCAATCTCAGCGCGTCCGAGCCGCTGCCGCAGGTCGGCATAAGCTGGAATTTCGACCGCCGCAACCAGATCTACGTCAGCGGCGCCACGAATTTCAAGATGCCGCAAAATACCTCGCTGGTCGATTACTACAGCAACACCTCGCCGGCACAGACGCAGCGCGGCGGCGCGTCGGCACCGCAATATTCGATCTCGGAAGAGGTGGGCTATCGCTATAACGGCGACCTGCTGGTCGGCAGCATCTCGTTCTTCAACTATAATTTCACCAACCGCCAGCTCAGCCTGAGCTTCTATCAGAACGGCGCGCCCTACAGCCAGACGGTCAATGCCGGCGGCCAGACCAGCCGCGGCGTCGACGTCCAGCTTGCCACGCGACCGATCTGGTTCCATCTGCGGCCCTATGTCGCGTTTGAATATCTCGACGCGCGCATCGACAACAATCTGGCCGCAACCGGCACGCTGCACGGCAAGACGGTGAATGACTATCTGCCCACGGCGGGCAAGACCCAGATCGAAAGCCCCAAGGTGCAGGCCAGCCTGGGCCTGGATTACGATGACGGCTCGCTGTTCGCCGGTGTCCAGTTGAAATATACCGGCAAGCAGTACGCGACCTTCATGAATGACAGTTCGATCCCGCAATTCATCACCGACAACGTCAATGTCGGCTATCGCTTCCATTCGGTCGGATTCATGAAATCGCCGCAGATCCAGCTGAACATGTCGAACCTGACAAATGCCAAGCTGCGCAGCGGGATCTATACCTTCCAGACCAATGCCAACACCACGACCGGCGTGTATGGCAGCACCGTCAAGGGCGGTCTCCCCGCCTATTACCTCCAGGTCCCCTTCACCGCCGTCGTCACGATCTCAACCGGGTTCTGATGGCCTGAATGGGCGCGCTGCCGGACGTCCGATGGTTCGGACGTCCGGCCGATCGGCGCCGTCGGCCCTGGGGAAAGGAAAGCGTCAGGCGGTCGTCCTTATGCGAATCCTTCCAGAACGATCTTGCCCTTGGCCTTGCCGCTTTCGAGCAGCATATGGGCCTTGCGGAGATTGGCCGCGTTGATCGTGCCGAAATGATCCGCCAGGGTCGTGCGGATGCGGCCGGCATCCACAAGTGATGCGATTTCGTTCAGCAGCGCCCCCTGTCCGGCGAGGTCCGCCGTGCCGAACAGGGGGCGGGTGAACATGAATTCCCAGTGCAAAGACAGGCTCTTGCGCTTCAGCGGCAACGCATCGAGCCGGGCCGGATCGTCGATCAGGCCGAAATGCCCCTGCGGCGCGAGCAGGTCGACAATGTCGCCGGCATGCTGCTCGGTCTGCGTGGTCGAGAAGACGAAGCCCGGCGCACCCGTGGCCAGGGCCGCGACCTGCGCGGCCAGGGGGGCGGTGTGATCGACGACGTGGTGGGCGCCCAGGTCGCGCACCCAGGCCTGCGTTTCGGGGCGGGACGCCGTGGCGATGACGGTCAGGTCCGTCAGCGCGCGAAGAAGCTGGATGGCGATGGACCCCACGCCCCCCGCGCCGCCGACGATCAGGATCGACGGTGACGCGCCCGGCACGGCGCGCCGGACGTCGAGACGATCGAACAGCATTTCCCAAGCCGTAATCGCCGTCAACGGCAGGGCTGCCGCCCCGGCCCAGGACAGTGACCGCGGCTTGTGCCCAACGATGCGCTCATCGACCAGATGGAACGCGGCGTTGGTGCCCGGGCGCTGCAATGCGCCCGCATAGAATACCGGATCGCCGACCGAAAAGCCGGTTACCTGAGGGCCGGTCGCGACGACGATCCCCGAGGCGTCCCAACCGAGCACGCCCCAGGTTCCCGCTTCGGGCGCCGCGTTCCGCCGCATTTTCGTATCCACCGGATTGACCGAGACGGCCCGGACTTCGACCAGCAAATCGCGACCCTGCGGCACCGGGCGCGGCAGGTCGATATCCTGCAGCGCATCGGGATGATCGATTGGCAGGGGGGGCAGGTAACCGACGGCACGCATGGCTTCTGCTCCGTTGTCGTATGGGCTGTTGTATGGGCAGAAGATGGGGGTCTATGATCGAAGACCGCAAGAACGCACATATAACACCCATAGTATCGGAAATGATACCGTCATGCCCCGTATTCGTCACAAGGCCCTGGATTGCAGTCCCGGCTGCACCGTTGAGGCGACGCTGGAACTGATCGGCGGCAAGTGGAAGGGAGTCATTCTCTATCACCTGCTGGACGGGACGCTGCGCTTCAACGCGATCCGCAAGCGCCTGGCCAATATCACGCAGCGCATGCTGACGATGCAGCTTCGTGAACTGGAGGAGGACGGCTTCGTCACACGCACCGTCTATGCGGAGGTGCCGCCGAAGGTCGAATACAGCCTGACCGAGCGGGGACGCAGCCTGGAGCCGGTCATCATGGCGCTGAAGGTTTGGGGCGATGCGCACACAGGGCCGGCGCGGTCCATCGCGCCGGGGAGCGGGACCGCGCGTTCATCCTGATTCTCGGCGCCCTGAACGGAATCAGAATTCGTGACGATTTTCGTTACCAGCCTTTATAAGTCGCGACATTTTTGCGATCGACCAGTTGCGGCGGCAGAAGCGTCACGTCCTGCGCCGGCTTCTTTCCGTTCATGAGGTCATAGCCCGTCCGAACGCCCAGGGACCCCTGCTCTGCCGGATTCTGGCTGGCGGTGGCCTGGATCAGGGTATCGGTCTTCAGCGCGTCGACCACGTCCGGGGAGCCGTCCACCGAGGTTATGACGATGCCCCTGCGCCGCAATTGCCGGGCCGCGAGGTTGGAACCGATCGCCTGGGGGTCGGCGACCGTGAACAGTCCCTGAAAATCGGGGAAGCGCGTCAGATACCCCATCATGACGTCCAGCCCCCCGTCGCGGGAGATCTTGCCGTTCTGGTTGTCGGACAGGATCCGGATGTCCGGATGCTTGGCCAGGGATTCCTTGCATCCGTCGACACGCTCGATCACCGACGAGGTCTGCGGGCCGTTCTGGATGATGACGGCGCCCCTGCCCCCGATGGCGGAGGCAAGAAAGGCGCATGACAGCCTGCCCGCCTGCTTGTTGTCGGTCTGGATGGTTGCGTCGGCGCCGTCCGCTTCGACATCGACGGCAACCACCACGATCCCGGCCGCCTTCGCCCGCTTCACCGCCGCGCCGATCGCATGCGGATCGGCGGCTGCCAGCAGGATAAGATCCACGCCCGACGCGATGAAATTGTCGATTTGCGACGATTGCTTGCCGAGGTCGTAATCGGACGACACCGCGAACACGCGCGCGTCCGGATTGATCGCGTGCGCGCTGTCGGTAGCCCCCTTCACGAGGGACAGGAAATACGGATTGCCGAGAGAGCCGACCGAGATGCCCACGGCATGCAGGTCCTTGGCATATGCCGCATGCGCGCCGAACGCCAGGCCACAAGCCAGCAGCGCACCGGGCAGCGCGGCCTTCTTCAGATATTTCATGTCTTTCTCTTATTTTTGGCACCGCACGGAGGCGGCGCGGGAGGGATAGCGCGATGCGGCGGTTCGGAGCGTCGACGATTCAGAGTGTCTTGAGCATGCCGCCATCGACGAAATAGGTGGAGCCGACGCTGTAGGTCGCCTTGTCGGAACACAGGAACACGAAGAAATGGGCCAGTTCCTCGGGCGTGCCGAAGCGCCGGATGGGCGCATGCTCGTCCGCGACGCCCTGCAGATAGGACTGCCAGTCGCCGCCCGAACGCGCGGTCAACTCCTTGGCGGTCTTGATCCAGTCCGGCGTCAGGATCAGGCCGGGATTGACGCAATTGACGCGGATATTATCCCCGATCAGTTCCGTGGACAGCGTCTTGGAAAACATCTGCAGCGCCGCTTTCGTGACGTTGTAGATCGGCTCGTACCACAGAGGCTGCGCGGCGCAGATCGACGCGTTATGCAGAATGACGCCGCCGCCGCGCCTTTTCATGCCCGGTGCGAGGCCCCGCGCCAGGCGCACCGCCGCCATGACGTGCAGGTCCCAGTAGAATTGCCATTTCGCGTCATCGGCCTGCATGATCGTCTCGTTGGAGCCCGTGCCGGCATTGTTGATCAGAATGTCCGCGCCGCCGAACCCGACATCCACGCGCCGCAGCACCGCATCGACGCCGTCCGCCGTGGCTATGTCCGCCGCCACGCCGACCGCCCGCACGCCGCATTCCGCCGACAGCCGTCCCGCCGCCTCGTCCAGGCGATCCTTCTGCCGCGCCACCAACACGAGATCGGCGCCTTCTGACGCCAGTCCCTTGGCCACGGCCAGGCCGATGCCAACGCTGGCGCCGGTAATGACCGCGACTTTACCCTTCAGTCCCAGATCCATGATCTTTCCCCGTTTTTCATGGTTATGCGTGGCATCCAGGCGCCTCGGCCGCTTCCGACGTGCCCTCGTGACGGATCAGGCGGCGGACATCCCGCCGATAGCGTGAGGGAGTCGTCCGGCGAACCTGAAGAAACTGCCTATTGAAATTGGAAAGGTTGCTGAATCCGATCGTCGCGCTGATATCGGCGACCGATGCGTCGGTCGTCGTCAGCAACTGGCACGCCCGCCCGATCTTCAGCTTTTTCATGAAAGACACGAACGTATCGCCGGTGGCGCGGTGGAATTGCCGCGAGAAAGCCGACGCGGACAGCCCGACCTCTCGCGCGATGTCGCACTGACGATGGAAGATTGTATTATTTTCCATGATCCTTCTGATAATTCGGTCTATTTTCTCCATCTCCATGTCGTCCGAAGAGAGAGTCAGGCCGGCGCCGCACAATGTCCGCCGCGGGCACCGGGACAGGTCGAGCAGCAGGTCAATGATGGCCGGGATCCGTGCCGCGTCGTCCATCGTACCGAGTCCGGCGAGACGCGCGCCGAGGCGCGCGACTTCCGGCCCCAGGAATTCGACCCCATGGCGCGACGCGGCCAGAAGCTCGTGCAGGACGTCAAGTTCCGGGCAGAGCGTCATCAATCCCTGGAACCATGACCCGTCGACCTGCAGGACCACGTCACGCCCCGGCACCACCTCGTCCGGCCCCATGTCGCTGAACCAGCCATGCGGCACGTCGGGTCCGATCAGAACGAGATGTCCCGGCGTGAAGAAACCGAGATAGTCGCCGACAATATAATGTCCACATCCTTTGGTGATCAGGTGCAGTTCGTATTCGGGGTGGTAGTTCCATCTCGCGCACGGCGCCGGATAGTCGTGCGTATGCCAGACGAAGCTGCTGCGCGGTTCGCGCCGCACGATCTCGAAGACCGGTGTCGCCACACGCGTCTTGCGGGCCGAATGCGTGCCGTGGGCCATGATGTCCGTTCTTCTTGGTTCTTATATCTTCTTGACGGAACGCAGCCAGGCGTTCGACCGGTCTATGCCATCCGGATCTGCAGCTTGACGTCGGTCGGCCGCGCGGAGGCCGCACGCTCGAACGCCGCGATCGAATCCGCGAAATCGTAGGTTCCGGAAATCAGCGGCTTGAGATCGATTTTTCCAGACGCGATCAAGGCGATCGCACGATCGTAGACGTTGGCGTAGCGGAACACGGTTTCGATCGTGATTTCCTTGGCCTGCGCCGCGACGATGTCGAATGCGACCTTGTCGACCGGCATGCCCACCAGGACCAGCGTGCCGCCGGGCCGGACGACGGCCAGCGCGTCGTCATAGACGCGGGGGCTGCCGCTGGCCTCGAACACCACGTCGGCGCCCCAATCCGCCCCGCATTCCGCACGGACGGCGTCGCGCAGCGTGGTCTGCGTGACATTGACCGGCAAGATCCCATGGTAGCGTGCCGCGATGTCCAGCTTGGGGGCCGCGATATCCGAAATGATGACCTTGCCGGCCCCGGAACCGAGCGCGGCCAGCGCCACCATCATCCCGATCGGCCCGCAGCCGGTCACGACGCAGACGTCACCGGGCTTGATCCGTGCCTTCACGGCCGCCTGCACGCCGATCGCAAACGGTTCGACCATCGCACCTTCGGCGAAGCTGACATTGTCCGGCAGGCGATAGGTGAACGCCGCCGGATGCACCACCAGAGGAGTCAGGCATCCATGCACCGGCGGCGTCGCCCAGAAGGTCACGGCGGGATCGACATTATAGATCCCGAGCTTGGACGCACGCGAGGTCGGATCGGGGATCCCCGGTTCCATGCACACGCGGTCGCCGATTTTCAGGTTCGTGACGGCGGCGCCGATTTCCACCACCACCCCGGATGCCTCATGACCCAGCACCATCGGCTGCTCGACCACGAAATGGCCGATGCGGCCATGCGTATAATAATGCACGTCACTGCCGCAAATACCGACCGTCTGGATTCGCACCCTGACATCGCGCGGGCCCAGAGTATCGGGAAGGTCGATATCGCGCAGCGACAGCTCACGCTGGCGTTCGAGAACGAGAGCAACGGGCATCGTCTTTTCCCCCGGCGGATCTCCCGATTGGTCGGGGAGCCGCTTCTTGTTGCCCCGATTAAGACGTGCCGCATCGCATGCGTCTAGGTCGTTTTTTCCCTTCGGCCGATACTCTTTTGCGTACTATCCAAGACGTGATCGGGCCAAGACGTGATCGGACGGCGCGCGCCGTCGCTTGCGCCCTTGGTTCAATACCCGGCGGCGCGGTCGATCTCGCCCACCATTCTCTCGCCGTTGCGGTGGCGGCGGATATTGGCGATCACCATGTCGACCCCGCTCTCGGCCTGCGACGAACTGGCGATATGCGGCGTCAGCATCACGCGCGGATGGTCCCAGAACGGATGGCCGGCCGGCAGCGGCTCGGGCTCGGTCACGTCCAGCACCGCCTGCGCCACCTGTCCGTCGGCCAGCGCCTCCAGCAGGTCCGCCTGCACCAGATGCCCGCCCCGGCCGCAATTGATCAGGCAGGCCCCGCGCGGCAGCCTGGCGAACAGATCGCGGTTCAGAATCCCGCGCGTCTGTTCGGTCAAGGGCATCAGGCAGACCAGGATGTCGGCCCCGGCCAGGAAATCGTCCAGTTCCGCCGCCCCGGCAAAGCCGGCGACCCCGTCGAGCGGCCGCGGGGTGCGACTCCAGCTCCGGCAGGCATAGCCGCGCGCGGCCAGCG
>NZ_JABXXP010000073.1 GCF_013376155.1 Nguyenibacter vanlangensis | reverse complement strand
AGCGGGCCGGTGAGCGCGGCGCGCAGGACGGCGGACGTGCCGCCGGCCTGTGCATCTGCCTGCGCCCCGGCTTGCGCCCCAGCCTGCACGATGGCGTCGATGATCGTCTGGTCTATCTCCACGGTCACGATCCACATTCCCTATTGCACGAAAAATGTTCGTGCTTTTGGCCGATCTAATGCCTCTATCGCGGATATTCAAGCGGAATATACGTCATGAAGATGTAGTAATCGGCATGGCCCCCATGCGGCGGGCGTTGGCGGACGGGACCGGCAAGGGACGGCCGCCATCGCGGGACTGCGCATAATACTGCGCAGTCCTAGTGTCCCGATTCCAAAATTCGCTTGCGAATTTTGGAATCGAAAAGACACTGGAATCAATATTTTAGTGGCCTGCTGATCCGAGAAATTCTCATAAGAATTTCTCGGGCAGGACACTAGCGCGGGATCAGCGGCTCATCAGCACCGGCAGTTCGGCGTTTTCCAGGACGTGGCGGGTGACGCCGCCCAGGATCAACTGACGCAGGCGCGAGTGGGAATAGGCGCCCATGGTCAGCATGTCGGCGCCGAAATCGCGGCAGGCGGCCAGCAGGTTGGCGCCGACGGTTTCGTCGGGATTGCTGAATTCCAGCAGGTCGGCCTCGATCCCGTGGATGGCGAGATATTCCGCGGCATGGCGGGCTTCGGGGCCGCGGCGCTGATAGTCGGCGGAATAGAGGATGCGCACGGCCTCGGCCTCGGCGGCCCAGGGGAGGATGTGGTGCAGGGCGGCGGTGGCTTCCGCGGTGCCGTTCCAGGCGATGCAGATGCGCCGGCCGGCGGTCTGCGGCACCTGGCGCGGCGCGATGATCACCGGGCGGCCGCTGTCGAACAGGATGGCGTGGAGGGTCTCGGAGGAGGAGACTTCCTCGCCGGAATCGGGATGGGCGACGATCGTGACGTCGGAGAGGCGGGCGCGGTAGGTCACGACTTCGTGCTCGCGGCCCGTCATGGTGACGAAGCTGGCGGTGGCGGTGCCGGTCGGGTTGCCGTGGAAGGGCGGGATGGGGCCGGTGACGGCGATGCCGTTCTGCAGGGTGAAATGGTCGAATGCCTCGCGCACCGAGAGGGCCCGGCGCGCGCCCTCGCGCTCGGCCGCCGACATCATTTCCTCGACCATCGCGCCGGACAGGCCCTCGCCGGCCAGCGGCGCGACCTCGCGGCTGTCGGCGCGGACATGGAGTGCCGCGATATGGCCGCCGAACTGCCGGGCGAAGAGCAGGCCGGTGGTCAGGGCGCCTTCGGCATTGGAGGTTCCGTTCAGAGGCAGAAGGATTTTCTGTATGATTTTCAAGTGCATGTCTCCGTCATCCTATGAACGCGGTCCTGAAAACGAGGACCTGGCGAACGGCATCCTGGGCACAGGCTGAGATAAGAGCAGAGGAACGGGGATCAGGGATAGAGGCGCGTGACCTCCCATCCCGCGCCGCGGCGCAGCCAGACGGCGCGATCATGCAGGCGGTGGGGGCGATCCTGCCAGAATTCGATCCGGTCGGGCACCACGCGGAAGCCGGACCAGTTCGCGGGACGGGGGATGGCGGCGCCTTCGGGATAGCGGTCCTGGAGCGTGGCCAGGCGGTCCTCGAAGATCGCGCGGTCGGCCAGGGGGCGCGACTGGTCGGACGCGATGGCGCCCAGGCGGGAGATGCGCGAGCGGCTGGCGAAATAGGCGTCGGCCTCGGCTTCGGTGACGGGCTGAACCGTGCCTTCGATGCGGATCTGGCGGCGCAGGCTCTTCCAGTGGAACAGCAGGGCGGCCTGCGGGTTTTCGGCCAGTTCGCCGGCCTTGCGGCTTTCGAGATTGGTATAGAAGACGAAGCCCCGCGCGTCGGCGCCCTTGAGCAGGATCATGCGCAGCGACGGGCGGCCGTCCGGCGTGGCGGTCGCCAGGGCCATGGCGTTGGCGTCGTTGGGTTCGGCCTGCTCGGCGTCCTGCATCCAGGCGGCGAAGAGGGTGAAAGGGTCCGATCCCAGGTCGATCAGCGCGGCGGTCATGGCGTCGTTTCCATTCCGTTATATCTGGTATGTCATGTTGAATGTCGTGTCGGTTCGCTCCGCGGGCCGGCCCCGGGGGATCCGTGCCACGGGGCCGGCAAAACCGGCGGCGCGCGTTTCCTCGGATCTTGTCGCGCGCGCCCGCTTGTGCAACCACGGCGCCGATCCGATCATGCTCCCTCCAACCCCCTCCAACCCATAGGATATCCTACCATGTCAGATGGAACGTCCAAAGTCCCGGCCACCGGCACCCTCATGAAGGGCAAGCGGGGGCTTGTCATGGGCGTGGCCAATGACCGGTCGATCGCCTGGGGGATCGCCAGCGCGGTGGCCGCCCAAGGCGGCGAGCTGGCCTTTACCTATCAGGGCGAGGCGCTGGGCAAGCGGGTGCGGCCGCTGGCCGAGCGGGTGGGGTCGAGCCTGGTGCTGCCGTGCGACGTGGGGGACGACGCGGCGATCGACGCGACCTTCGCCCGGATCGAGGAGGAATGGGGCGGGCTGGATTTCCTGGTCCATGCCATCGGGTGGGCGGACAAGCAGTATCTGCGCGGGCGCTATGTCGACACGCCGCGCGAGGCGTTCCTGACCGCGCTGGACATTTCGTGCTATTCCTTCACGGCGGTGGCGCGCCGGGCCGCGCGGCTGATGAAGGCGGGCGGGTCGATGCTGACCCTGTCCTATCTGGGCGCCGAGCGGGTGATGCCGCATTACAACGTGATGGGCGTGGCCAAGGCGGCGCTGGAGGCGTCGGTGCGCTATATGGCCGCCGACCTGGGCCGGGACGGTATCCGGGTGAATGCCATTTCGGCCGGGCCGATCATGACGCTGGCCGCCAACGGGATCGGCGATTTCCGCTATATCCTGAAATGGAACCAGTACAACGCGCCGCTGGAGCGCAACGTGGCGCTGGAGGAGGTCGGCGGGGCCGGCCTGTACATGCTGTCCGACCTGGCGGGCGGCGTGACCGGCGAGGTTCACCATGTCGATTCCGGGTATAATATCGTGGGCATGAAGAATCCGTCGGCGCCCGATATTTCCGTCTCGGGCGACTGACGGCGGCGGGAGGTCCCCATGTCGTACAACAGTTTCGGCCATCTGTTCCGGGTGACGACCTGGGGGGAGAGCCACGGGCCGGCGATCGGCTGCGTCGTCGACGGCTGTCCGCCGCTGCTGCCGCTGGGCGAGGCGGATATCCAGCCCTGGCTGGATCGGCGCCGGCCGGGCCAGTCGAAATTCACCACCCAGCGGCAGGAGCCCGACGCGGTGGAGATTCTATCGGGCGTGTTCGAGGGGCGGACGACCGGGACGCCGATTTCGCTGCTGATCCGCAACACCGACCAGCGGTCGCGCGATTACGGCGACATTGCCGAGCGGTACCGGCCCGGCCATGCCGACGTGGCCTATGACCTGAAATACGGGATTCGCGATTATCGCGGCGGCGGCCGATCCTCGGCCCGCGAGACGGCGATGCGGGTGGCGGCGGGAGCCGTGGCGCGCATCGTGCTGGGGGAGGGCGTGCGCATTCGCGGCGCGCTGACGCAGATCGGCCCGCACCGGATCGACCGGGCGCGCTGGGACTGGGACGTGGTGGAGGGCAACCCGTTCTTCTGCCCCGATGCCGCGATGGTGCCGGTGTGGGAGGATTATCTCTCGGCGGTGCGCAAGGCGGGGTCGTCGGCCGGCGCGGTGATCGAGATCGTGGCCGAGGGCGTGCCGGCGGGGCTGGGCGCGCCGATCTATGGCAAGCTGGATTCCGACCTGGCGATGGCGCTGATGAGCATCAACGCCGTCAAGGGGGTCGAGATCGGCGACGGGTTCGCCGCCGCCGCGCTGACCGGCGAGGAAAACGCCGATCCGATGCGCATGGAGGATGGGCGCCTGACCTTCGGCGCGAACCATGCCGGGGGTGTTCTGGGCGGGATTTCCACCGGCCAGCCGGTAGTGGCGCGCTTTGCCGTCAAGCCGACCAGTTCGATCCTGACCCCGGTGGCCTCGGTGACGCGCGGCGGCGAGAATGTCGACGTGATGACCAAGGGGCGGCACGACCCGTGCGTGGGGATTCGCGCCGTGCCGGTGGGCGAGGCGATGATGGCCTGCGTGCTGGCGGATCATGCTCTCCGCCACCGCGCCCAGACCGGCAAATCCTGGCCTTGAACCCGTGCCGGGCGCTGCGGCGCCCGGGATGGGAAGGTGATGGAGACGCCATCCGTTTGAACGGGACCTGGCTCTGGCGCATTGTTTCGGCGAGCATCTTTATCCGACCGGATGCGCCCATCCGGTCGGATGATGCCCTAAGCCAGCGCGCGGATGGCCCTGGCAATTCCGTCGGAATCCAGGCCCTGATTGCCTTGCTGCTGCCAGAGGCCGCCGCAGCCTTCGATGTGGACGCCAATGTGATTGTACCGTCCCCGGAAGCCCGCCCGCAGCAAGTGGCTGCCGAAGCGGCTGCCCAGGCCCGTTTTCACATTCCAGCCCTCCGCGACCAATATCCAGGGCGCCTTGGCGAGCCGGGCCATCATCGCGGGGTCGACGACGTTCAAGGTCGCCTTGTTGACGAGCCCGACATCGATGCCGTCCTCTCGCAGTCCGGTGACCGCATCCAGGGCGCGGTAGAGCGTTTCACCGAAGCTGACCACATAGCCGCCGCCGTTCTTCGCTTCCCGCACCAGGTCGTCGATACCCGGCGCGAAGGCGCGTCCCTCATAAAACCGCTTGCCATCCTCAGCCAGGATGTCCGGCACGGCCGCCCGATTGCTGAAAACGAACCGCAGCCCGGGATCCTTGAATATGCGCTTCACGCAGGCGGAGAATTGATACTGGTCCGCCGGGAAATAGAGGCGCGTCGCGTCTTCGCCGTGAAGCGGCCTGATCCCGCCATCGGCGAACATCGAATTGATGCCGAAATGGCAGGTGTTGTCCGCCATCTCGTCGACCCCGCTATGGGAGAAGTGAGCCAGCACGTTGGCGAAATTCAGCCGCGCCATGGTGATTTCGCTGACGATCATTTCGAGGAACGCGCTGAAGGTCGCGTAAATCCCCTGCTTTCCTTCGCTGGATCCAAAGCCCGCGGCGGCCGAGAAATTGCCCCGCTCCATGATCCCGGCCTTCACGAACACCTCGGGATGCTTCTTCCTGATGTGATGGAGGCCACAGGACCCTTCGAGGTCGTTGTCGAACACCCGCACGCTGGCCCTGCGGGTCTCCTCGTCCATTCCATCCAGGATCTCGTTGACGACTTTGCCGAAATCGTCCCGGTTCTTCCCCTCGCCTGACGAGCCGCGATAGGTGAGCGGACTCTTGTCGGGCTTCGCCGCCCTGAGCATGGCGATCGCGTCGTCATAGCCGCCCCGGTTTTCGAGATAGGCAATCGCCACGTCCGTCTTCAGGGCATCGTGCGCGTGGATGTCGCCCTCGACTTTTCCGATCCCCACCGCCATCGGGCGCTTGATGACGACGGCATGCGGAGCCGGATTGTCGAAAGCCCGGCAGAGGTCGACATGCAGTGCCTCGAGGTCCTCGCCCATCGTCGTTTCCGTCGTCAGGCCATACCCCGCCAGGGTGCGCGTCAGGTCGTAGCCGGGCATGTATTCCTGGGGATGCCCCGCGATCGTGACATTGTTGTCGTCGATGAGGAGCTTGATATTGAGCCCCTGCGCGACGGCCAGGCGCGCGGCCTCGGCGTCGTCGCCTTCCATCTGGCTGCCGTCCGATCCCAGCAGGATAACGGATTTTCCCGGGTTGGCCATGGCGACGCCGTTGCAGAAGGCCCAGAGATGGCCCAGGCGGCCCGAACTGAACGCCAACCCGGGGGTCAGTTCTTTCTCCGGATGGCCGGGCAGGCCGCTGCCGTATTCGCGATAATGCAGCAATTTTTCAGCCGGCATGTCGCCGTTCAGCACGCTCAACAGGTACTGGGTCGCCACCCGATGGCCGGCTTCGTCGTAGAAGATCGGAACGATCGGCGCGCCGCCGGCGATGAAAGCCCGCACGATCATCACCTCGGGGACGGTGTCGTACGGGCCGCCGGAATGACCTGCCAGGCCCTTGGCGCCCGCCAGCGCGGTGAAGAAGACAATGGCGTCGCGGCAGATCTGGATATTGTGTTTCAACACCGCCTTCGCCTCGTCGGAAAGCGTCGGGACCCTGGGGTCCAGCCGCAGCGGCTTCAGGCGACCCAGATCGATCGGGAACGTGTCGTTCGGCATCGGACTTCTCTCCGGACATGACGACCATACATGACGATCATAAGGGAAACACCGCACGTCGCCTGCCGTTGCGTCGCGCGGAATGCCGGACTTGCCCGCCGGGTCGCCCCAGGCGGGTATCCGCGTGCTCGGGTCCTCAGGTGCTCAGGGTGGCTTCCAGCGTGATGGGGGCGTTCAGCAGCCTGGAGATCGGGCAGCCGGCCTTGGCCTTGGCGGCGAGGTCGTGGAACCGGGATTCGGTGGCGCCGGGGATGGTGGCCGCGAGGGTGAGGTGGACGCCGGTGACGGTGAAGCCATCGGGCTGTTTTTCCAGAGTGACGACGGATTTGGAATCCAGCGCGGTGGCGGTCAGTCCGGCCTCGCCCAGGATGGCCGACAGCGCCATGGCGAAGCAGGCCGCGTGGGCGGCGCCGATCAGTTCCTCGGGGTTGGTGCCGGCCACGCCCTCGAAGCGGGTGTTGAAGCCGTAGGGCTGCGCCGACAGCGCGCCGCTTTCGGTGGAGACGGTGCCCTTGCCGTCCTTCAGGCCGCCGGCCCAGTGGGCGGTGCCGTATTTGGTGATGCGCATCGGGTCGGTTCCTTGCAGCTTGCCCGGTTGGTCGCAGGCCGTTCTCCGGGCTGTTTCCGCTTTGCCGGTGGGGCGGCGGGTGCCCCGGCCGAGGGCGAGCATAGCCCGCCGCGGCAGGGGTGGGAGCGGGTGGGGCGCACACGATGCGGTGAAGCGGGGCAGGGGCGGGATGCGGCCCGATCGGCCCCGTCCTATCTGCCCGTCTTGTCTGCCTGTCTGTCTGCCATCTTGCCAGATCGAGGCCATGCGATCCGGGACGGCGATGGTCCAGGCAGTTGCGCGTGGCGGGCGCCGGTGTCATAGGACGCAGCCTGCGCCCTTGCTGTCCCTCTTTTGTCGGAATGTCGGCCCACGCGATGGATCAGACCCTGCCTGCCCCGCTTCAGCACGAGCACATGCTGTTCCCCGAAGGGCTGCATCTGGAGTGCGGGGTTCATCTGGCGCCGGTGCAGGTGGCTTATCGCACCTATGGGACGCTGTCGGCGGCGCGGGACAATGCGATCATCGTCTGCCATGCGCTGACGGGCGACCAGTATCTGGCGGAGCGGCATCCGCTGACCGGCAAGCCGGGCTGGTGGAGCCGGATGGTCGGGCCGGGGCTGCCGATCGATACCGACCGGTTCTTCGTCATCTGCATGAACGTGCTGGGCGGGTGCATGGGCTCGACCGGCCCGCGTTCGCCGCGCGGCGGAGAGGGCCCGGGGCTGGAACCCCGGAGAGTGGAACCTTGGGGGACGGAATTTCCGCCGATCACCATCCGCGACATGGTGCGGGCGCAGAAGCTGGTGATCGACCGGCTGGGGATCGCGCGGCTGTTCGCCGTCATCGGCGGGTCGATGGGCGGGATGCAGGTGCTGGAATGGGCGGCGACCTTTCCCGACATGGTGTTCGCGGCCATGCCGATCGCGACCTCGCCGTTTCACTCGGCGCAGAACATCGCCTTCAACGAGGTCAGCCGCCAGGCGATCTTCGCCGATCCGGAGTGGCATGGCGGGCGGTACTGGGAGCGCGAGGCGATTCCGGCGCGCGGGCTGGCGGTGGCGCGGATGATGGCGCACATCACGTACCTGTCGGAGGAGGCGCTGACCCGGAAATTCGGGCGGCGCACCCGGCGCGACCCGTACGGGCCGGCCAATCCGCTGTCGCTGTTCGGCGAGATGTTCGAGGTCGAGAGCTATCTGCGGCACCAGGGATCGTCCTTCGTGCGGCGCTTCGATGCCAATTCCTATCTGACGATCACGCGGGCGATGGATTATTTCGATCTCGGGGCCGACCATGACGGGGACCTGTCGCGGCCGTTCCAGGGGACGCGCACGCGGTTCTGCATCGTGTCCTTTTCCTCGGACTGGCTGTTCCCGACCACGCAGGCGCGGTCGCTGGCGCGGGCGCTGAACCGGGCGGCGGCCAACGTGTCGTTCGTCGAGATCGAGAGCGACAAGGGGCATGACGCCTTTCTGCTGGACGAGCCCGATTTCGACCGGACGGTGCGCGGATTCCTGTCCGGCGCCGCCGAACATGCGCGGATCGGCTGAGCCATGCGCCTGGACCAGCGGCTGATCGCCGAGATGATCCGGCCCGGCACCCGCGTGCTGGATATCGGCAGCGGCGACGGGGCGTTGCTGGATTACCTGTTCCGCACCAGGAGGTGCGACGCGCAGGGGATCGAGATCGACATGCAGGAGGTCACGCGGTCGGTGGCCCACGGGCTGCCGGTGATGCATGGCGACGCGGACCATGACCTGGCGCATTATCCCGAGCATGCGTTCGATTACGTCGTGCTGCAGCGTACCCTGCAGGCGGTGGAGCGGCCGCGCGAGGTGCTGCGCCAGATGCTGCGCATCGGGCGGCATGCCATCGTGTCCTTCCCCAATTTCGGGCATTGGCAATTGCGGCTGAAATTGCTGCTGGGCGGGCGGATGCCGATGACGGCGGTGTGGCATACGCCGTGGTACGAGACGCCCAACATCCATCCCTGCACGATCCTGGATTTCCTGATGCTGTGCCGCGAGGAAGGATATGTGGTCGAGGAATGGATGGCGGTGGACGAGGACGGGGAGCGGGCGCCGTGGCGCCGGTCCATCCGGCTGGCCAATCTGTTCGGCGAGCAGGCGCTGTTTTTGCTGCGGCGGCAGGACCGGTGACGGAGGGCGTGGTGCGCCTGCTGGCCGGAATCGACGGGGGCGGCACGGGGACGCGGCTGCGCCTGGTCACGCCGGAGGGGGTGATGCTGGGCGAGGGGCAGGGTGGTCCGGCCAATATCGCGACCGATGCCGCGCAGGGCTGGCGATCGGTCGGTGACGCCCTGGCGGCGGCGCTGGC
>NZ_JABXXP010000072.1 GCF_013376155.1 Nguyenibacter vanlangensis | reverse complement strand
TCTCGTAGCTTTACCGCCGCCGTCATCAGCCAGATCCTCCCGCATCAAGAGAATCAGAGCCGGCGCCGTTCGTCACTTCACACACGAGTCAGTGGCTACGTCCTTTGGTATCATGCCTTGGCTTTGTGGTCGTTCTGATGGACGTCAGCGTCGTCAATGTGGCGCTGGAAGCGTTGCACGCCGCCTTTCGGGCCGACATGAGCGGTCTGCAATGGGTCGTCAACGCCTATACGCTGGCGTTCGCGGCACTTCTGTTGACTGCCGGGGCGCTCGGGGATCGGGTCGGCGCCCGGCGTGTCTTTATGGCTGGGTTTTCGCTGTTCACACTCGCATCGCTTGGATGCGGTCTCGCTTCTGACTTGCGGGCACTGATTTTAGCCAGATTCCTGCAAGGAATCGGGGCCGCACTTTTGGTTCCGAATTCGCTCTCCTTGCTGCGTCAGGTCTTTCGCGACCACGAAGAACGCAATCGGGCGGTGGGATGGTGGGGCGCTGGCGGTGGAATCGCGCTCGCCGCAGGTCCGGTCGTGGGTGGGTTTCTGATCACTGTTGCCGGCTGGCGCGCCATCTTTCTCGTCAATCTTCCGATCGGTATGCTCGGTCTTTGGCTGACTGCGCGCTACGCGCCGGCCTCTCCGAAACATCCCAATCGTGGACTTGATCTCGCCGGCCAGATTACGGCGGCTCTTGCGCTATCAGGTCTGACAATGGCGCTGACGGAGGTGAGCGGCCGTGGTTGGACCGATCCGGTTATCGTTGCGGGTCTTGCCACGGCCATTCTGGTCGGAGTGCTGTTTCTCTGGCTGGAAGCTGGCAATCCATCTGCGATGCTGCCTCTGCATCTGTTTCGGGACAGGACGCTCCGAAGTGCCACGGCGATCGGTTTGATCGCCAATCTCACATTCTATGGCGGTGTCTTCATTCTAAGTCTCTATTTTCAGGCGATCCGGCACTATTCACCGCAGACGACCGGATTGGCTTTTTTGCCGATGATGGCCACGCTGGTGATCATGAATGTTATTGCCGGCCGGATCGTCGGTCGCGTTGGCCCACGTCGTCTGACCGCGATTGGCATGAGCATATCGGCGCTCGGCTATGGCCTCCTGCTGCCCGTCTCGGCAACGGGTTCCTATTGGTCGCTCGCTGTTCCCATGTTGCTGGCGGGTAGCGGCATTGCGCTGACCATTCCCACGATCACCAACGCGACCTTGACGTCCGTTCCCCATGCCCAGGCCGGTATCGCCTCCGGGCTTTTGAATTCCGCGCGGCAGGTAGGCGGTATGATTGGAGTAGCTATCTTCGGATATTTCGTTCGTTCACAAGAAGAAGTTTTTTTCATGAGGGGAATGCATACGGCGATTGCTTTAACGGTCGTCCTACTTATTCTCGGAACAGTCATTGGTCTCGCCGGTATTCGGTCAGTTTCTGGCCAAAACTCAGAAAAGAAAAATCGCCATAGTATGCAGAGAAATGCAGATTTCGCCGAGGGCTGATCCGCGTGATTACCAACAAGCGATGTTGGCGTATTTGCTAATATCTGAATCTTCCCGGTGTTGACTCGATGTCACGTAATTATCCTGATTGCGGCTTCAACGTCCGCGACCTACGATGGGTCATCGCGGTTGCGGAGCATCGTAGCCATTATATTATCTGAAGATTTTTCCGACGTTGCCACTGTGACAGGCATGTCAAAATCCTGACATAAACCCGAGGAAGCAGCCAGCTATAAACGTGGCCAACGGTCCAACCCGAGGGGCGGTCAATTCGTCCGCGACATCGAGAGGGAAGCAGATGTCTGTTGCTGGTAATGCAGGTTATCGATCGGCGAGTTCATACCGAAATATGGATTCGATGATTTTGGCTCTGATTGTAGGCGTCATGCCGGCGGGATGCACGGCCGATTGTCGAGAGGACCGGGGCGATCGGAAAATGAAAATAAATGACAGCGAATAGAAGAGACGATATCGACCGTAAAAGATGCCAGCCTGTTTGGCGTTAGACGTGATGAGACTTATATGCGCTTTACATATAGCCAGGTGACCTGAGTATTCTATCTCTTCGTTCTTGCCGCAACCGCATCTCTTTCGGTTGTGTGATCGGGCCGAGCATACGGAGCAACGCCGCCTGGTCGGCCGATACCCGTCGTTACTTTGCTCGTCCTGGCGGTGGCGCCGGCGCGGCGTCATGCCGCACTTGCTGTCCTCTCTTTGCCGTGAATCGAGAAACATGATGGTGATCAAACGACGCGAAGAAGACACGTCATTTTGGCCCGCGCGCAGCAGGTTGCTGATGGGCTTGGTCTTGATGCTGCCGGTACTCGCGGGATGCAAAGCGCGGAACACCTACCATAAGCCGCCACCACCCGAAGTCGACGTTGCACGCCCGCTAAAGCAGGACGTGACCACCTACCTGTATGCGACTGGCCAGATGACAGCGACGCGGAGCGTCAACCTGGTTGCCCGCGTGCAGGGGTTCTTGCAGGCGATCGATTATCGCGATGGTGCGTTCGTCCACAAAGGCGATCTGCTATTTCTGATCGAGCCCGCCCCTTATGCTGCCCAGGCGCAGCAATCGCGCGCCAATTTGGCATCGGCCCTGGCGAGAGCGGCGTTCGGCGTAAAGCAATTCGATCGCTACCAGGCTTTGGCGCGATTCGATTCGGGCTCCGTGCAGCAGGCACAGCAGACACGTGCGGACCGCGATAGCGCCGACGCTTCGGTATTGCAGGCACAGGCCGCGTTGCAGCAGGCTGATATTACCTATGGCTACACCCATGTCACGGCTCCGTTCGATGGCTTCGTAAGCGCGCATCTGGTCAGCGTCGGGCAATTGGTCGGCAGTGGCCAGGCGACCGAGCTGGCGCAGATTTCGGCGCTCGATCCGATCTGGGTGAACTTCAACGTTTCGGAGCAGGATGGCGCGCGACTTTTAGCCCGTCCCGGTGAGAAATGGAAGTTGCAGGTCGAGGGGCCGGACGAGAGCGATTACCCACATGACGGACGGGTCGACTATATCGCGCCGACCGTGGATCCGGCGACAGGAACGCTGGCACTGCGCGGTGTGCTGGATAACGGCGATCTCACGCTGCGCCCCGGTAATTTTGTACGTATCCGCGTCATGACCGGCATCCGGCACAACGCTCTTCTGGTCCCCGCCGAGTGTATCGGAAACGATCAGGGCGGCAGGACGGTATTCGTGCTTACGGCCGAAAACAAGGTCGCGCTGCGGCCCGTGGCGCTCGGGCCGCTGGTCGGCCGGCTGCAGGCAATCGAACATGGGGTGGCCGCCGAGGATCGGGTCATCGTGAATGGCGTGGAATCGATCCGCACGGGTGAGGTCGCGGTGCCGCACGAGGTGCAGGTGACGCAATGATATCGAAATTCTTCATAGAACGGCCGGTATTCGCCAATGTGATCGCGGTGGTGACGATCCTGCTGGGCATCGTCGGCTTATTCGCCATGCCGATTTCGCAATATCCGGATGTCGTTCCGCCCACTGTCCAGGTCACGACGAACTATCCCGGTGCCAGCGCGACCACGATTGCTCGCACCGTGGCTTTGCCGATCGAGCAGCAGGTCAATGGCGTGCAGGACATGCTCTATATGCAGAGTACCAGCACCGATAGCGGAGCCTATACGCTTACGGTTACTTTCCGAATCGGCACGGATCCCGACAAGGCGCAGATCCTGGTTCAGAACCGTGTTTCGAGCGCGATGGCATCGCTGCCGCAGAGTGTGCAGGTACAGGGCGTGACCGTGCAGAAACGATCGACCAGCGTGCTCGGGTTCGTCGCGCTGACGTCACCAGACAACAGCCGCGACAGTCTGTATTTGAGCAATTACGCCACCATCCATGTCATCGACGCTCTGTCACGCATTCCCGGCGTCGGCAATATCAACGTGCTGGGTGCAAGCCAATATGCCATGCGGATTTGGTTCGATCCGGATCTCTTGCAGGCGCACGGCCTTGAGGCATCGGATGTACTGAACGCGATCGAACAGCAGAGCCAGGTCGTGCCGTCGGGTCAATTCGGAAGTCCACCCGGACGTGCTCAGCCGTTCCAATACACGCTCGATGTTCGAGGACGCCTCGCCGACCCGGTCGAATTCGGTAATCTGATCATCAAGACGGGAGCGGGTACCGGTGGCCAGATTGTACGGCTGCACGATGTGGCGCGCGTGGAGATGGGTGCGAAATCCTATGCGCAGGATTTCCGGCTGAACGGCCGACCCGCCATCGGGATTGGGATCTATCAGACGCCGGAGGCAAACGGCCTTCGGACGTTTCGCGCGGTGCGACGGGAAATGGCTGGCTTGTCGCGGGATTTTCCCCCCGGCGTCGCTTCGGAGATTCCATTCGATACGACGACATTCGTCAGCGCTTCGATCGGGGAAGTCTATAAAACGCTGATCGAGGCGGCGATCCTGGTGTTGATCGTCATCCTGGTGTTCCTTCAGGACTGGCGAGCGATGATGGTACCGGCGACCACCGTGCCCGTGACGATCATCGGCGCGTTCGCTGCGATGGCGGCAATGGGATTCGGGGTCAATATCTCCACCTTGCTGGCCATTGTACTGGCGATCGGCATCGTGGTCGATGATGCGATCGTGATTGTGGAGGGGGTCGCGCAGCAACTGGAGGGGGGTCTGCCCGGCCGGGCGGCCGCCATCGAGGCCATGGGCGTACTGGTCGGCCCGATCATCGGCATCACGCTGGTCCTGATGTCAGTCTTCATCCCCGCGGGGTTCCTGTCGGGCCTGACGGGACGAATGTATGCGCAATTCGCACTAGTGATCGCCGCGACCGCGCTGATCAGCGCGATCAACGCACTCACGCTCAAGCCGACGCAATGTGCGGCCTGGATGCGGCCTGTGCCGCGCGATGCGCGCCGCAACGGTTTCTATCGTGCGTTCAATCGACTCTACGCGACGGCAGAAGCGCGGTATGTCCGCCTGATCCGCTCTGTGGTCGGTCGGTCGGGTCTCTCGGTGCTGGTCGCGTTCGGGATCATCGTACTGGCAATCGGCGGATTGTCACGCCTTCCAACAGGTTTTCTGCCACTGGAAGACCAGGGCTATTTCGTCATCAGCGCGCAATTGCCCAGCGGCGCGTCCTTGGCGCGAGTCGGAGCGACATTGCGGCGCATATCGAACGTCGTTCAGAAAGTTCCCGGCGTGGAGAATGTGGTAACGATCTCCGGCATGTCGGTGCTGGATAATAGCGCCTCGATATCGAATGCCGGGACCGTCTATGTCGTGCTCAAGGATTGGAGCCAGCGCGGCTCCGGCGCCGGCCTGGTCGGCATGTATCACGCGCTGTCGAATGCTGTGGCGCCGATCCGCGAAGCGTCCGTCCGTGTGGTACCGCCGCCCGCGATCCAGGGGATCGGCAATGCCGGCGGCTTCACCATGCAGCTCGAATTGCGGGACGGGACATTGGATTGGTCGCGTTTACAGGCGGTGACTGCCGATATGGTTCGCGCGGGCGGATCGCAAAGCGCGATTTCACGGATTTTCAGCACATATCATGCCGACGCGCCGCAATTCGCCGTCTCGGTCGATCGAACGAAGGCCGCGACCCTGGGCGTGTCCCTGCAGGACGTGTTCCAGGAACTGTCCTATGCCGTGGGCTCCGGATATGCCGGCCAGTTCGATCGGTTCAATCATGTGTTCCAGGTCTATGTCCAGGCGCAGGATGCGTACCGGGTCGATGCGGCGCATCTCGGTCTGTTGCGTGTCCGCAATGCCAACGGCGGAATGGTGCCGTTGGGGTCTCTGGTGCGGGTCACCCCGTTGACCGGACCGTCACTCGTAACCCTGTATAACCTCTATCCGAGCGCGACCCTCATCGGGACGCCCGGCAAGGGATTCAGTTCGGGCGACGCGCTGACGGTGATGGAGCAGGCGGGCGCGCAGGAATTGCCGCCGGGTACGGGCTACGACTGGACCGCGATGTCGTATCAGGAGAAGGCGGTCGGCGGCCAGGTCTATCTCGTCTTCGGGCTGGCGATGCTGATGGTCTATCTCGTCCTGGCAGCGCAATATGAAAGCTGGTTCATGCCGCTTGCTGTGATCGCAGCGGTTCCGCTCGCGCTGACCGGACCGGCGACGGTGATCGCCGCCTTGGGGATCGACAATAACCTTTACACGCAAATCGGGCTGATCCTGCTGGTTGCGCTCTCGGCCAAGAACGCGATTCTGATCGTGGAGATGGCACGCGAACTGCGCGAGAGCGGCCGCAATATCGTGGACGCGGCAGTGGAGGCGGCGCGAATCCGATTCCGCCCGATTCTGATGACGTCGATCGCTTTCGCGCTGGGCGTCGTTCCGCTGGTGACGGCGAGCGGCGCGGGCGCGAACGCGCGGAAATCGATCGGGATCACCACCCTGTCGGGAATGATCTCCTCGACCTGCCTCGCCGTCGTCCTGGTGCCGGCATTTTTTGTTGTCATCCGGCAATTCGAGGAGCGTCGCAAGGGGACGTCCCATGTATGAAGCGCTTCGCCGCCTATCTGCATGGGTTCTGGCGCCTGTCGCGCTCTGCGGGTGTATGGTCGGTCCCAACTACCGTCGGCCGAGCATCGACGTGCCTGCGGCTTTCAAGGAAGCCAGTGCGGCCGGGGTCAATTGGGGTCCGGCGCGACCGAATGACGGCGCCGAGAAAGGTGCATGGTGGCTTGTCTTCCGCGATCCGCAACTCTCCGCACTGGAGGAACGGGTCGCGGTCAACAACCAGAACCTGAAGGCGGCACTGGCCGCGCATGACGCGGCAGAGGCGACCGTGGACGAAACGCGGGCAGGTTTGCTGCCAACGATTGCCCTCGATCCGCGCATCAGCCGATATCACCTGAACGACCAGTTCGGCACGGACGGCCAGACTCGCACGCGCCCCGCGTTCAGCGGGACGATCAACTGGCATCTGGATCTGTGGGGGGAAATCCGGCGGCAAGTGGAAAGCGACCGAGCGGCGGCGCGCGCGTCGGCCGAGCAACTTGCGTGGTTACGCCTGCAAAATCAGGTCGATCTGGCCAACGATTATTTCGTGCTGCGCTACGATGATTCGATGACGTCTCTTCTGCAAGCGACGGTCGCCGCATATGCCCGTGCGCTGGATATGACCCGACAGCGTCACAATCTGGGGGCGGTCAGCGAAGTGGACGTCATTTCCGCCCAGACGCAAATGCAAAACGCGCAGGCGCAGCTTGTCGGCGTCGGTATCGACCGGGCAACGCAAGAACATGCGATCGCCGTCCTGGTGGGCGTCCCGCCGGAAGCGCTGACGATTACGTCGGGTTCGTTGCTCGGGGCGGTTCCGACGGTGCCGGTGGAACTCCCGTCCCGCCTGCTGGAGCGGCGTCCCGACGTCGTGGAAGCCGAGCAGAACGTGGTCGAACAGAACGCGATGATCGGTGCGGCCATCGCGGCGTACTACCCGGATGTGAATCTGGGCGCGCTCGGGGGATATAGCGGGTCGAGGGCACTGTTCCAGGCTGGAAACAAGCTTTGGCTGATGACGGCGCAGGGCAGCGAGGTGCTTTTCAATGGCGGCGCGCGCTCCGCCAAAGTGCGGAGCGCACGGGCCAATTACGAGCAGAGTGTTGCGGCATATCGCCAGAAGGTGCTGGAGGCATTCCAGGGCGTCGATGATAATCTATCGAGTCTGCGAATCCTGGAACGGAAGGGAGGCATACAGGACGCGACGATCGCGAGCGCACGGCAGGGCATGCGGTTTGCGCTCAACGAATATCGAATGGGTGCCGTGGACTATACGACCGTCATCAACGCGCAGACCTCTGCCCTGAGCGCGGAGGAAAGCGGATTGCAGATTCGTCAGCAGCGCCTGTCGGCCACCGTGTCGCTCATCGAGGCGCTGGGCGGTTCGTGGCGCGAATAGAGCGGGTGTTCGTGGGGGGGCAGCGCGACCAATTCCCCGCTACCCTTACTTCGCGCGATATCGCCTCATCTTGTTATGGCTGCCGCAAGTACCCGCCGGTCCGCCATGCATCGTCCCGGATGCCGCCAATCCCTTCCGGACCTGGCACTATCGTGCCAGGTCGCGGGCAGTTCCTTAACGCAGGCCGCCGGAGGCGATCAGGGTTTCGCCGGTCAGCCAACGAGACTCGTCGGACGCCAGGAAAACCGCCAACGGTGCGATATCCTGCACCTGACCCGTGCGGCCCAGAGGCGTCTGCGCGATGATGGCCTGCTCCATCTCCGAGCCGACGATGCTCGCGGTCTGGGTGCCTTCGGTCTCGATCAGTCCGGGATTGATCGCGTTGACCCGGATCTGCTTCGGCCCGAGTTCCCGCGCCAGAGACCCGGTGATGGCGTCCACCGCGCCCTTCGTGCCGGTATAGACCGCCGAATTGGGCGGCGTGATGCGCGACACGACCGAACTGATATTGATGATGCTGCCGCCCGCGCCCAGATGGCCGACCGCGGCCTGGGTCGTCAGCAACGTGCCCAATACGTTGACGTTGAAGAGCCGGTGGAAATGCTCCTCGGTGATCTCCCCGATCGAGGCGAATTCATAGACGCCGGAATTGTTGACCAGAATATCCAGCCGGCCGAACTGGCTGATGGCGGCATTGACGATGGCTTGGGCGTCCGCTTTGCGCGAGACATCGCCCTGCACCGCGAAGGCCTTGCCGCCCGCGTCCGTGATCGCCGCGACGACCGCATCGGCCCCCGCTTTGCTGGACGCATAATTAACCACTACCGCGGCGCCTTCCGCTGCCAGTGCCTTGGCGATCCCCGCGCCGATCCCCTTGGAGGCGCCGGTGACGATCGCGACTTTTCCTGTAAGCTTACTCATGGGTGCTGTCCCTGTCTGCTCGGGCTGAGAGCGAAGCGCGGCTCCCATGCCCGGGGTTGCGGAAACGGATGACCAAAAAAAATGTGGAGCGACCTCCTACACCCACGACATATGAGGGGCATGATTTCACGTTCAAGGATTTATGGAGCGATTGCACCAAAAAATGCCAGCGAACGGCGTGATCGTGCCCGGCCAGGAACGCCCGCGCGACCTGCTGGCCGGTAGCACGCACTGTCGGAGGCCGCGATGATGGAGCGGTTGGCGTCGGGAGAGGCGTTGCGGACGTCGACCTGTTGGCGGATACGGATGTCGAGGGGCCCCGCGGTTCGCTCGGGCGAACCGCAGGCGCGGCACGTCAGCACATGCCGCCGTTGGCGCGGATGGTCTGGCCGTTGATCCAGCCGCCCTCCGGGCCGGCGAGGAACGAGA
>NZ_JABXXP010000071.1 GCF_013376155.1 Nguyenibacter vanlangensis | reverse complement strand
GAGGCGCGCGCGGCGGCGTCGCGCGCGCGGGGGGCGTG
This sequence comes from Nguyenibacter vanlangensis, assembly GCF_013376155.1. Lineage (GTDB taxonomy): Bacteria > Pseudomonadota > Alphaproteobacteria > Acetobacterales > Acetobacteraceae > Gluconacetobacter > Gluconacetobacter vanlangensis. Next base: position 9,248 of record NZ_JABXXP010000071.1, on the reverse strand, counting down.
CGGGCTTCATGGCGATTCCATCACGTTCGCGTCAGGGACACGCCCACTTAATCATCGCGCTTCCGGCACTGTAAAGATGCCGGGGGAAAGATGCCGGGGCAGGGGCGATGCGGCGGGCCCCTTGCCGCGGGCGGGAAAATCGGGCCCGGCCATTGGAAAGCGGCGCGGTCGGCCATATTTTCTCCGTATAGCCGGCCCAGATAAAACAATGTCCTGGTTGAAAGACTGTCCTGACGGCCTGCCGCTCTCCGGGATTCCTGCGGCGGGACACAAGGACGACGTTGGAACATCGATGGGAACGAGGCGGCGGGTTCGGATGAACAAGCACATGAAAATCATGGCGGCCGTTCTGGCGGTGGGGGCCTGCATGGCCGCCCCGGCCGAGGCGGCGCCCGGGGTCGTCGTCGGCGGCACCGACATCTTCGCCGGTCCGTCCCCCGATTATCCGCTGGTGGGGTCGTTGCCGCCCGGCGCGCCGGTCGAGATCTACGGTTGCGAACCGGATTGGGGCTGGTGCGACGTCGCCGAAGGCCCCTATCGGGGCTGGGCGCCGGCCAGCCGGTTGCAGATCCTCTACAATAACGCACCCGGTCCGCTGCTGACCTATGGCCCGATGCTGGGGCTGCCGCTGTTCGGTTTCGCGTTCGGCAGCTATTGGGGAGCCCATTATCGCGGCCGCCCCTGGTATTCGGACCATGATCGCTGGGGCCATGATCGCTGGGGCGGCGGACGGCCCCCGCCCGGTCCGGGCTTCCGCGGGCCCGAAATGCGCAGACCCGAAATGCGGGGCCCCGAAATGCGCGGTCCCGAGATGCACGGGCCCGAAATGCGGGGGCCCGAACGCGGGCCCGAAATGCACCGACCCGAAATGCGCGGTCCGGAATTCCACGGACCAGAATTCCACGGACCGGCCCCCCATCCGGGACCGCAGGGCGGATTTCACGGTGGACCGCCTCCGGGCGGCGGTTTCCATGGCGGTCCCCCGCCGGGCGGTTTCCATGGGGGCCCGCCTGGCGGCGGCGGCCATGGCGGCGGGGAGCATGGCGGCGGCCATGGCGAGCATCACGGATAGCGCGTTTTTCCCCGTCTGGCCGCGGAACCGTGCCCCTGCCTGACGGTTGTTCCGCCGTACCCCGGCAAGGGAGGGCTGCAACCAATGACTCACGCCGCGGAAATCATCGGCCATATCCTGGTCGATGAATGGTGCACGAACCGGATGGCCCGCCAGGGGGGAGCCCAGGGGGGAACCTTGGGCGGCGCCATGGAGAGACGCGGCCTGGCGGGAAACGGCCCGGTGCGCATCACGCCGCATGGCGGGCCGGCGCGGGGCCCGGTGCGCAAGGGACCGGCATGGCCGCGTTGCATGGCCTCGGTCCGCGGCATGTCCCAGGAATTGTCCCGGCTTGTGGCGTTTCGCCGGTCGCGTTGAGCCGCACGCGCGAAGGCCGCAGCCCGGATGCGAGGTTTCGCCGGCGTCAGCGCAGCGGAACGCCCGCGACGCCCAGCAGCGCGTGCAGCAGGATCAAGACCAGGACCGTCCCGATCAGGATCGAGAAGACACCGCCGAAGACGCGGAACGCCCCGACGATCAGCGCCACCAGCAGGATCACCAGCAACGCCGTCTGCAACTCGCCCACGATGCCCATGCCGGCCAGGATCTGGCGGACCACATGCTCGATCATCGCGATGGCGGTGACGATCAGGCCGAACAGGCCCAGCAGCAGGCTGGTGATCAGGGCGATCAGGCGATCCATGGGCAGAGTCCTCTCCGGGTGCGGCACGATAACGCCGCGACCGGCCGCCGGGCATGGGTGGAAGGATGAATTTTCGTAAAACCGCCGGACGGATTGCGCCAGTCCTATTCTGTCCTGTCGTGCTGCGCCGATCGGTTCTCATGAAGAGCGGCGCCTCTCCGTCGGCGGCATCGCGCCGCGCGGGATTGACGCCCCCGCCGAAAGCAGATCCCTGCGCTCGAAAATCACCAGGCCGCGCGCGGCCGGGACATATCGGACCGCAACGTAACCCGCCCCGAGGGCGTCATGGACGATGCGTTCCGCTTCCGGGATCCGTCCGGCAGGCGCATGTTGCATCAGCAGGATATAGCCCGGCCGCGCCGCCAGAATGCGCCGCAGTTCCGACGATACGTCGATGCCGGTGGCATGCGCTTCCTCGATGTCCGACAGATGCCCCATGAAAGGATGGGTGGTCAGCCCGCACCAGGGCACCCGGTCGTACACGGCTTGCGGCCCCTGATAGACGAACACGCATTCTCCCGCCGGATGGGAAACCGTCTCGACGATCCGATTCATGAGAGCGGCGTCGTCCACCCGGCCGAAATTCAGCCAGACGGTCCGCTCGCCCTGCAGGATGGCCCATCCAAGCAGCAGCAGCAGCGCGATCCGCCCCGATCGCCGGAACCACAACGGCGCCGCCGCCACGGCCAGCGGGGCGAACAGGGGCAGGCTGTAATGGACGAAACGCGCCTTGAACAGAAGGAAACTTGCAAAGGCGGCCAGGGTCCATCGCCGCAGAAACGCCATGTCCCGCGGGTTTTTCATCGCGCCGGCGCCCGACAGCCAGCCCAGCATGAGGGCGAGGAAAATCGGCGCCAGGACGACGATCGTGCCGGCCAGTTCCGGAACATATCGGCGCGGATCCGGCGCGGCGCGAAGGAAGATGGAGTCGATGTTGGCGAACCACCATGCGCGCCCATGCCCCGCCAGGGCATAGAGGCCGAAGACCGCCAGCGTGGGGAAAAGCGCCACAAAAACCCACAGCAACCCGTTTTTCAGGAAGGTCCGGACGTCCCGCCCGCTCTGGCCGAGCCCACTCTGGCCAAGAAGGAGAAGACCGGCGAATACGCCTTCTCCGATCACCGTATATTTGATCTGGATCGCCATCCCCAACAGGCCCATGGCCTGCACCCCGGTGCGCCGCAGCAATGTCGCATCGCTGCCCAGCCTGGGCAGCCGGTCCAGGATGCATGCCATGGCCGCGGCAACCAGCGGCGTGTAGAAAACCGACGACTGCCCGCCATGTCCGCCCGCCTGGTTCAGCCAGGCGATATACAGCAGCCCGGCGATGAACGCGCCCGCCGGCGGGGCGACATGGCGCGCCATGCGCGTGACCAGCATCGCGGTCAGCCAGACGCACAGCAGCGCGCCGATCTGATAGGCCCAGACCCGCCATGGCCCGAACAGATGAAAGAACGCGTAGATGACAAAGAGCCCGATGGGCTTCCTGTCCCAGATATCGACATACGGGATGTCGTCATGCAGCATCCTGCCGCCGACGAACAGGTAGAATTCCTCGTCCCACCCCAGCATCGGATCCCCGAATGTCGGCCAGCGAAGCACAAGCGCGGCCAGCAGCAGGGCAAGCGCGCCGCCGGTCGGGCCGACGATCCCGCCCGGCCGCATGGCGCGCGGCCAACGGGTCGGCAGCGAAAGCGATATTTTCGGTATGTCGGAGATCATCATCGCGTTGAGGAGGTGGCGAGCGTCGATTCCGGACCGGTCCGCGGTTCACTGCGCGCGGCGGCCCTGCCGACGCTACGGCGCATGGCGGTCCAGAAACGACGCGACCTCGGCGGTCAGCCAGTTGCGGAAACGGACGAATTGGGGCCGGTTCCAGTTGTTTTCCGGCGCGATCAGGTAATAGCCGCCGATGAAGACCCGATCGAACGCCTGTCCCGGCACCGTGACCCGGACCAGCGTCCCGCGTTCCAGATCGTCGGACGCCAGGAAGATGTTGGCCAGGGAAATCCCCTGGCCGTGGCGCGCGGCCGCCAGGGTGACGCTGGCATGGCCCAGCCGGCCGAACGGGACGAACGAGGCCGGACTGACCTTGTGGCCGGCCAGGAACAGATGCCATTCCTGGCTGTCTTCGGCCTCGATCAGCGGCTCGGTCAGCAGGTCGGTGATGCTTCGCACCCGGCCCGACACCTCGGCCGCCAGCGCGGGGCTGGCGACAGGGAACATCGGCGGCCGCGCCAGTTGCATTTTCTTGCAACCGGCGGGAAACGCATCCAGTTCCTCGTCGCGCAGATAGCGGATGTCGGCATGCAGATCGTCACGGTCGAAATCCGGAATACGGTCGAAGGGCCGCACCATCAGGTTGACCGACGGTTCGCTGCGTCGGAACGCTCCCACCCGCGCCGCCAGCCACAGCGAGGCGAAGCCCGACACGCAACTGATGCGCACCGCATCGTCCATCCGCGGGCGCAGCCGCTCGGTGGCCCTGGACAGGCGGTCCAGCGCGTCGGTGATGTCCTTGTGATAGGCATGGCCTTTTTGCGTCAGCGTGCCGCCGGCACGGTCGATCAGCGCCACGCCGACCCAATCCTCCAGCGTGCGCAGATGCCGCCCGACGATCGTGTGGCTGACGCCCAGATGCTCGGCCGCCTTGCGTACGCCGCCGGCGCGGCCATAGGCCTCGAAGGCGCGCAGCGCCCCGAAGGGTGGAAGGGAAAGCCGTTTCTTCATCGACACGATAAAACCCATCCGACATCCTGGCGGAATCCTACGGGGCCGGCCCGGCTCCTGTAAAGCGATTGGAAACCCACGGTGCCCACCCGCGAACAGGAAGTCGCTTTCCCGTCCCGCCATCCGTCCGTTACGCTGCCGGCCGGCATTCCCTGCTTCCCTTCCGGCGGACCGAGACCACACCATGAACGACCGAGATCTGCGTGAAGACCTGGCGGCGGCCTACCGGCTGATCGCCCTGTTCGGCATGAGCGACCTGATCTACACCCACCTGTCGGTCCGCCTGCCGGGCGCGGGCAACCGATTCCTGGTCAACCCGTACGGATATCTCTTCGAGGAGATCACCGCCAGTTCGCTGGTCGAGGTCGATGCCGACGGCCATCCGACCCAGCCCGCCGCCGGCTCCGTCAACCCGGCGGGCTTCGTCATCCATTCCGCCATCCATCGCGTGCGGCACGATGCGGCCTGCGTGATGCATACCCACACCCTGGCCGGCATGGCGGTCGCGGTGCAGACCCAGGGCATCCTGCCGCTGAACCAGATCAGCATGGAATTCACCGGCCATGTCGCCTTCCATGCCTACGAGGGCATCGCCGCCGACGACAATCTCAGCGAGCGCGAGCGGCTGGTCCGCGACCTGGGCCACCACACGGCGATGATCCTGGAAAGCCACGGGCTGCTGACCATCGGCAGCACGGTGGCCGAGGCATTCTATCGCATGTACTATCTGGAACAGGCCTGCCGCATCCAGATCGCCGCGCAATCGACCGGCGCGCCCCTCAGCCTGCCCGGCCCCGCGACGCTGGCCCGCACCTACGCCCAGTTCGCGAACGAGGCCGACAAGGGACAACTGGTCTGGACGGCGCTGCGGCGCAAGCTGGACCGCGACCAGCCCGACTACCGTCACTGAACACGCGCCCGACCGTCGATCCCACGCGGCGCGACCGAACCGGCCTCGAAAAAAACAGGCCGGGCAGCCCTGCACCGCGTGTGGAAACTTCAGGTTTCCACACGCGAAGAAAAAGTCGCTTCCGGAACGTTTCGGTAGGGTGATATCGTTCATCGTAACGAAGTAAAAAATGCATTCCGTTCCTGAATTTACCGATAAATTTACGCAATAATGTAAATTTAAATACATTTATCAAATATATCACGAAATATCCCCAGTCCAGGCCGGACATGTGGCCGGACATTTCGCCACCGGAGGTCATCATCATGCGATTGCCGACCACGCCACGACGACGAGCGCTGATTTCCGGAACCGTCATCGCCTGTGCCGGCGCCTGGTCGCCCGCGCCGGATGGCCGGGCCGCGACCCTGACGACCCCGCAGGCGCACCATGCCGCTCCGCCCCTCCATCCTGCGACCCATCCTGCCGCCCGTCCCGTCGCGGCTGGCGAGAGCATTTCCGTCACCGGCGGCATCACCACCCCCACCGGCGTGCGCAACACCACGCCGGGCGGCGGCATGATGCCGGTGCAGACCGCGCCGAAATCCCGCAGCGAGGTCACGCGCGACTTCATCGCCAAGAAACCGGCCAACACCACCGTCCAGGCGATGCTGGCCAGCATGCCGGGCGTGTCCTACGCGCGGTCCGATCCGTACGGCCAGATTTCGCGCGGGATCGTCGTGCGCGGCCTGAACTACACGCAGGTCGGCTATCTGGTGGAAGGCATTCCCCTGACCGACGGCGTCTATCTCAGCCCCGACGCGATCGGCGGCAGCCCGGACATGGAAAACGTGTCGTCGGTGGCCCTGACCCAGGGATCGCCCGACATCAGCAGTCCGGCCTATTATTCCGTGGGCGCCGAGATCCGCACCACCCTGCGCGACCCGGCACGGAAATTCGGCGGCCTGCTGGAATCCAGCTACGGCACCTGGAACATGAAGAAGGAATTCGCCCGCATCGACACCGGCGAGATCGGCCACACCGGCATCCGCGCCTTCATGTCCTATTCCTGGAGCTACAACCGGTTCTGGCAGACGCCCGGATCGCTGACCCGCCACCATGTGGACGCCAAGGCGATCAAGGAATGGGGCGACGGCAACAGCGCCGGCCTGACTTTCCTGTGGGGCCATTACATCGCCGGCGGCATCAACGCCAACGGCGCGGCCACCCCCACTAAGGCGGCGTTCGAGAAGCTGGGCACCTCCGCACTCTACTACAACGCCGACTACACGCCCGGCGTCGGCAGCTACTGGCAGTTGTCGCGGCTGCGCAACGATGTGCTGGCCATCGTCGCCCCAGTCCGTCTCAACCTGGGCAGCGGGCTGAAATTGTCGGTCACGCCCTATTTCATCAGTTGGGACAAATGGACCAACTATGGCGAGACCATCAGCCAGGATCACAGCTATTACGGCACGCGACTGGCGGGGCCGCTCAGCCTGCCCGACGTCGCCGCCAACGGCCGGCAGACGGTCGAGGTTGTCGACCCGCAGCACCAGCGCACGCTCAGCCTGATGACCGACCTGGCCTGGACGCACGGCCACAATACGCTGCGCGCCGGCTACTGGTACGCCTATCTGGACATGCCCGAGCGCGCCAACTACGCCGCGACCAGCGCGCAGGGCCTGCCGGCCAATGCCTGGGGGCGCTACGGCGTCACCACCGCCGACGGCCAGGTGATGTCGGGCTGGGACATCGTGTTCCGCCAGCAGACCAACGCCCTGTTCCTCGAAGACGCCTACACCGCCCTGGGCGGCCGGCTGAAGATGAACGCGGGCTTCAAGGCGGTGATGATCCAGCGCTGGGTCAGCAACCTGATCCCGGGCGCCGCGACCTACAAGAACGGCGCGAACTATGTCGAACCGCTGCCCCAGCTCTCGGCCAGCTTCGACATCACGCCCGACGACCAGATCTACGTCAACGGCACCACCAGCTTCAAGGCGCCCGACCGCAGCGAAGCCTATATCGACATCTACGACGCGGCGTCGCCCATCCCGATCCAGGGCCATCCGCAGAACATGAAATCCGAATACGCGATCGGCGAGGAACTGGGCTACCGCCATAACGGGCTGGTCCATCTGTCGGCGGCGCTGTTCAACTACAACATGGTCAATCACGACGTGCTGTCGACGGCCTTCGTCGGCGGGTCGCTGGTGACGGCGCCGATCATCCTGGGCGGCCAGACGATCCGCGGCGCGCAGCTCGAAGTCGGGCTGCGTCCGTGGCATTTTTTCAGCCCCTATGCCTCGGGCTCGTACGTCCATGCCACGACCGACAATGATTTCAGGGTCGGCAACGACCTGCTGCCCACGGCGGGCAAGATGGCGGTGAACACGCCCAGCTTCACCGGCGCGATCGGGCTGGCCTACGACGACGGCACGTATTTCGGGAATTTCAACCTGAACTATATCGGCCGCCGCTACAGCACCTTCATGAATGACGAGAGCATGCCGGGCTATCTGACCTCCGACATCACGCTCGGCTACCGGATGCCCACCCTGCATGTCGCCCATACCGCGCTGTACCGGCCGCAGATCCAGATCAATCTGATGAATATCGGTAACAACATCTATTATGCCCAGGCGGCCGGTCTGACCTCCAACGCCCGCACCATGAAGGGGCTGTACGGCACCACCATCGCGGGCAAGAGCCCGACCTACCAGATCGGCGGCGGCTTCGCGATCGCCGGCGCCGTCACCATCGGGTTCTGACGGAAAAATCAGGAAATATACCCTCCATGACACAGGATTTCACGACAACTGAAATGCGCGACGCGCGCTACGTCATGCATCCGCTGACGGACGCCCGCGCGAATCTGCAAAGCGGCTCGCTCATCGTCGACCGGGGCGAGGGCATCCATGTCTATGACCTGGCCGGCAACCGCTATATCGAGGCGATGGCCGGACTATGGAGCGTCGGGCTGGGCTTCAGCGAGCCGCGCCTGGTCGAGGCCGCGACCCGGCAGATGGCGCGTCTGCCCTACTACCATCCCTTCGGCCAGAAGGGGCACGGCCCGATGGTCGATCTGGCGGAGCGCCTGGTGACGATGGCGCCCGTGCCGATGAGCAAGGCGTTCTTCACCAATTCGGGATCCGAGGCCAACGACACCGTCATCAAGATGCTGTGGTATCGCGCCAACGCGCTGGGCCAGACCCGGCGCAAGAAGATCATCAGCCGCCACCGCGCCTATCACGGCATCACCGTCGCCGCCGGCAGCCTCACCGGCATCCCCGCCAATCACACCGCCTTCGACCTGCCGCTGCCCGGCTTCCTGCACCTGACCGCGCCCCATTACCGCCGCAACGCCCGGCCGGGCGAAAGCGAGGAGGATTTCGCCACCCGGCTGGCGCAGGAACTGGAGGATCTGATCCTGCGCGAGGGGCCCGAGACGATCGCCGCCTTCTTCGGCGAACCGGTGATGGGCGCCGGCGGCGTCCTCGTGCCGCCCCGCACCTATTGGCAGAAGATCCAGGCCGTGCTGGCGCGCCACGACATCCTGCTGGTGGCCGACGAGGTCATCTGCGGCTTCGGCCGCACCGGCCGGATGTTCGGCTGCGAGACGTACGACATCCGTCCGGACGTGATGGTGCTGTCCAAGCAGCTTTCGTCGTCCTACCTGCCGATTTCCGCCATCCTGCTGAACGAGCGGGTGTTCGAGCCGATCGCCGATCAGACGCACGCCATCGGCACGTTCGGCCACGGCTTCACCGGCGGCGGCCATCCCGTCGCCGCCGCCGTGGCGATCGAGACGCTGCGCATCATCCAGGAACGCGGCCTGGTGGCCCATGTCGCCGAGGTCGGCGCCTGGATGCAGGACC
>NZ_JABXXP010000070.1 GCF_013376155.1 Nguyenibacter vanlangensis | reverse complement strand
GGGCTTGCGGATGGCGAAGGCTGGCGCCGTGACGACGGGCGGCAGCAACCCCTCGAACCGCTCCCCCGTCTCGGGCAGCTCGGCCGAGACGCGCGGCCTGTCGGCGTGGACCTCGGCGCCGACATGGTGTGCGACCAAGCGCACGATCCGCTCGCCATCGGCAGCGGAGAGGGTGCGGCCGGTGTCCTCCAGGCCGCCGGAAAGCCGATCGATCCAGAGCCGGCCGTCCGGATTGAGCATCACCTCGACAATCGAAGGGTCTTCGAGGAAAGCGGCGATAGCCGGGCCGAGCGCGGTGCGCAGCATGCGCGCGCCGCGTGAGAAGGCCTCGGAATGGATTGGAGCAACCGCCACGATCGTCCCCGTCGTTGGCCAATCGCGACACGCGACTGGCGACGGGGATGATTAGAAAAGGCAGGAAATGGGGCGGTTCAACAAGTATTCAGGCGGCGTAGGAGGCCTGCGTAGTGGAGAGAAAAAAGACTTGCCGGGTGCGAAGCGAATATATGTATCGTTTCTAGGCAAGAAAGACCAAGCACATGCGACCATTCACATTCCACGCGCCCAGGGCGGTGCACTTCGGCCCCGGCGTATCAGGCGAATTGGCCGAGGACGTCGCGGCCCTGCTGGGGCCGCGGATACTCGTTGCCATCGGACACGGGCATTCACCGCCTCGACCTCGCACAATCCTTCAAGGCGAGCCTTCGAAAGGTCGACACCGGCATCTCGGTCCTCGACGGCGTAGTCTGGCAGGCTCGTTGGGCGCAGCCATCTACCGGCCATAATAACTGCCGCTGACCGGTCTCCATAATTGTAACGCCGCGCAGGCAAGTCGATTGGAAACAGAAGCCCACCTTCATAGCGGAGACGGCACGAGCCAACATCTATGGAATTACACCAAACTTCACGCTTCCGTCTCATTCTTAGCCGCGAACGCGGCGAGAACGGCGTCAATGAAGCACCTCAGCTTGAGTGTCATTCGACGGTCCTCCGCATGGAGGAGGTGCATCGGGCGTGTAGGCCCTTCATAATCCCTGAGGATCTGAACTAGACGACCGGCTGCGATGTCGCCAGCTAGGGCGGCCATGGGCCCGAGCGTTATCCCGAACCCGAGCAAGGCGGCTTGATGCAGTCCTTTCCAGTCATTGACCCGCAACCTGCCGTGAACCGGGACATGGAACAGTTGCTCATCCTTTCGAAAAGTCCATTCACGGCCGAGCGTTCCTGACCAATAGCTGAAACCCAGGCATTCCTGTCGGCTCAGATCGTCCGGAACGACGACCGTGCCGTGCTGCTCCAGGTAGGCCGGAGATGCGCAGGCAATCAATCGATAGGGGCTCAAGGTGCGTGCAACAAAGGAACTGCTTTCGGGCGGCGCGCCGATGCGGATAATCGCTTCATAGCCATCCTCGACCGGGTCAACCAAACGATCGGACAATACGACTTCAGCCTGCACCTCGGGATTTTGTGCAAGGTAGCTAGTCATGACTGGCATGAGCGCATGCGTGCCGAATGTAACGGGCGCATTTACCCGCAAAATACCCCTGGCGATCTTGCGTACCTGCATCGCCTGCGCCTCGGCGTCATCGACGTCTGCCAGAATTGCCCGGCAACTGTCACAATAACGCTGGCCAAACTCCGTCAGGCTCTGCCGCCGTGTGGTGCGGTTGATCAGCCGGATGCCGAGGCGGCTTTCAAGAGCCGCCACATGCTTCGCGATCATTTGAGGCGACACCCCGAGGTGGCCGGCTGCCGCCGCGAAGGACCCCAGGTCTGCGACCCTAACGAAGGCTGCCATGCTTTCTAGACGATCGGGCATTCAACACCAGAGGTGGTTTCTCTGCATACAAGTGAGCCATTTATCACTGATGGATGTCAGTCGATAGTCTCGTTCTTTGAAGGAGAAGGAGCCGACAATGGCATTCTACATCGTCACAATGTCCCACCCCGATGGACCAGAATGGAACCATTACGTCGCCGAGCATGTGGAATATCTGCTTGACCTGATCGAGCAGGGAAGGCTGAAGGCTTCCGGCCCGATCAAGGGCACGCCGCTCCGCTCCGGCTTTTTGATTTTAGAGGCTGACAACCAGCGTGAGGTGGAGGCAATGGTCAAAGGCGATCCGTTCAGTCGCGAGAACCTGATCGTTACGCTCTCCGTCGAGGAATGGGATCCGCTGTTCGGGGTCTTCGGAGAACAGTCCAGCAAAACTTTGCCACCGGATTTGAAGGCAATTGCCGAAAAACTGGGTTACGTGTGAGATGAGTCGCCTGGTCCTTACCGCCTACGCTGTTTGCTACAGGGTGTTATGTACTTTCTGCGCGGCTTGATTCATATCGGAGGGCATGACGAGTGCGCGCAAGCCGTATCCCTCTGACGTGTCCGACGATGAGTGGTCGTTGGTGGTGTCCTATTTGACACTGGTTCGGGAGGATGCACCGCAACGTCAGCATTCGCTGCGCGAGCTGTTCAATGCGCTGCGCTACGTGGTTCGTTACGGAATCGCCTGGCGCGCAATGCCGAATGATCTTCCGCCCTGGTTCGCGGCTTACCAGCAGACCCAGCGCTGGATGCAGGCTGGCTGCTTCGAGGCGCTCGTGCACGATCTGCGGGTGGCGGCAGGACGCACGCGGAAGCCGACCGCCGCGATTATCGACAGCCGGACCTTGCGTTCGACACCCGAGAGCGGGGCGCGGCAGGGTATGACGGCGCCAAGCGCAAGCGCGGATCGAAGCTTCATATGGCTGTCATGTCGCTCGCGAGGAGCGGTCTCACGGTAGCAGGAAACATTCGCCGGCATGGATCTGCACTGCCGGTGCACCGTCCACTGAGAGCCAGCACGATCCAGCGATAACGACGGCGTGGAACTTGATCCCGTCATGCGGGCCGAAACTGATCGGCGATGTGGCAAACGGCGGTTCGCCCGGGCGCTCATAGCCCAGTCGACGAGTTTCAGACCTATTGCTTGAAACTCAAGCGACGACCGCAAAGCCCGGCGAAGCGCGCAATCGGGCGATATCGCGCGCGGGCGGTTCTCCGAAGTGGCGGCGATACTCGCGCGTGAACTGCGATGGGCTTTCGTAGCCAACGCGGAGCGCGGCCGTCGCGACGTCGATGTCCTCGACCAGCATCAGGCTGCGTGCATCCTGCAGCCTGAGTTGCTTCTGAAACTGCAGCGGCGTCATCGCCGTCACGGCGCGAAAATGTTCGTGCAGGCTCGACGGACTCATGCCCACCTCCGCCGCAAGCCGCGTGATGCTGAACCGCTCCCTGAAGTTCTTGCCGATCCAGGCGATGGCCCGGCCCACCTGGGCCATCCGCCCCTGGCTCGACGTGATGTGGCGCATCCGGGCGCCGGTCGGGCCGGCAAGCAGGTGATAGAGGATCTCCTGCTCGGCAAGTGGCCCGAGCACGGGCAGCGCGGCCGGATCGTCGAGCAGGCGTAGCAGGCGCAGGGCGGCGTCCAGAAGAGCGGTACTGGCCTCGGACACCGTCTTGCCGATAGGTGGAGACGGTGCGCCCGGCGAGAGCGGCACGCGCAACGCCAACTCGCCCAGCATCACCGGATCGAAATCGAGGTACAGGCACAGATAGGGCTTGTCAGGCGTCGCCTCAATCACATGACCAATCGCCGGCAGGTCGTAGGTCACGACCCCGTAGCGGCCAGGCGAATACTTGAACACGAGGTCTCCCAGCGTGACCTCCTTCCGCCCCTGCGCGACGAGGCAGAGCTGAGGCCGATAGACGTTTGGCATCGGCATCGTCACCGTGGAGGATCGAACAAGCGTCACGCGCTCGATGGGGGTGGCATGGAAGCCGTCTTTCGAGACGTATCTCCCGATGATTGCAGCCATTTCATCCAGCGTTCCCATGAAGATGAATGTCGCACGCACGCGAAGGCGCGGCAACGCGAACCCGCATTATCCGGAGGATCACGCCGAAATCTCGGCGCATCAGGCTAACGCTCTGCCCAGCTGTCGCATCACAATGTGAGCGGCGGTAGCAACTTACCTAGCCGCAGATGAAGCAGGGAGTAGACATGATTATCGACACTCTCAAGACGCCCAAGGTCGCTTTGGGCACCTGGGCCTGGGGTGACAGCGGCGAGGCTGGCGATGGCTATTTCGGCAGCAGCCTGACTCAGGCGGGCCTGGAAGAGCTTGCGGACAAGGCGCAGACTGCCGGCTTCATGCTGTGGGACACCGCCGTGGTGTACGGCATGGGCCGCTCAGAGACCGTACTTGGTGAAGTTCTGAAGCGCTTCGCGCGCCGCGATTACCAGCTTTCTACGAAATTCACCCCGCAAGCTGCGGGAGCTGGCGAATCTCCGATGGCGGAGATGCTGGAGCAAAGCCTGAAACGGCTCGGCGCGGACTACATCGACCTCTACTGGATTCACAATCCTGCCGATGTGGCACGATGGACTCCGCACCTGATTCCATTGCTGAAGAGCGGCAAGGTCAAACATGTCGGCGTCTCAAATCACAACCTGAGCGAAATCGAGCGCGCCGACCACATTCTCGGAGAGGCCGGGTTTCGGGTCGAAGCGATCCAGAACCACTACAGTCTCGTGTACCGCAACGCTGAGGATGCTGGCATCCTGGACTATTGCCGCAAGCGCGGCATCCCCTTCTTCGCCTATATGGTGCTTGAACAGGGCGCCCTCAGCGGCAAGTACAGTCCTCAGAATCCGCTGCCGGAAGGGACCGACCGGGCGAAGGCTTACAACGACATGCTGCCTCAGCTGAAGGCGCTGACCGACAAGCTCGCCTCGATCGGCCAGGTCCAGGGGGCGGCAGCTCCCGACGTCGCCACAGCCTGGGCCCTTGCCAAGGGCACGACGCCGATCATTGGCGTCACTAAGCCTAGCCATATCGAAGGCCTGGTCCGAGCCACCACGATGACAATCTCCAGCGATGACATCGCAGAGCTGGAAGCCCTCGCCAACGCGGCTCACGTGAACACCCGCGGCTGGTGGGAAAAAGATATGCGGGTTTGAAGTCTGTCGGCTGCTGCGCCGCCGGGAGACGATGGCAGCGACACCGTCGCCAATCTCGATTACTCGTCGGCAAACCGTTCGAAATGACTTTAAGCGCGTGTCCGGACGTGCGCCTCAACGTTATCGGCGTGATGCATAGCCTTCGCGCTCAGAAATGTCCTTCCGTGATCCCCGATCATTGCGCAACACTGAATCTGATTACCTACGCCGAGAGCACGCTTGCGAACGCTCGCGCCTTGTCGGGTCCGTTCGCCAACTCTTGTCCACTGAAGCGGAACAGTGCCGATCTGCTATGGCCCGTTCCTGGTTGGATCGTTGCTTCAGATCTCTGTTACTGTTCTCCATAGGCCCCTTCACTTTTGTCCTCCGGGATCTCCTGCCGCAGCTTTGGTCCCTCATTTAGCCGTCGCCCGAGCGTTGCGACGAAATTGTCGTAGCGAGCCCCGGCTTGCGCACGCGCGGCCTTTGCGGCTGGCTCCGGCAGCGGCGGCGTCGTGTTGAGCCAGAAGCGGATGAACAGCGCCAGAGTTTCGACACCGATGCCAACGTCGCGTTCGAGCCGCGCCAGGCGCCGGTCCTGCTGGTCGAGCCGCTTCGCGATGGCAGCCTCCCGCCGCTCGTCCGCATCCGGCGACAGGAATGACGCGATCGCGGCTTCGGCGATCAGCGACATCGACTGGTCCCGGCGCGCGGCGTAGGCCGACAAGGCCTGCATGACATCCGGGTCGAGGTAGACGGAAAGCTGGGCCTTCTTCTTTGCCGCGACCATCAGCGCCTCACATCCCGAGATCGTCGCCGGGATCGAGCGAGGCTTGCTGAGCGAGGCCCTGCATCAGGTCATTCATCCGGCCGATCCTCGGCGCCTCCTCCTCCATCTCGTCGACCTGATCGAGCGCGAACTCATTCTCGATTGGCGCCTGCTTCTCGACGGTTCCTTGGCTGAGCTCCGGCTGCTTTCGGCGGTCGGTGTTCTTCGGGTCTTCGTCATCAGCGTCCTCGCCATCGACCCCAGCCAGCGCCGGTGGTCGGGGCGGCAGCGGGCGCGAACTCCAATCGTCTGCGCGCCCGTCTTTCGGCCGCATCAGCACCGGCGGTGCCACGATCCGCTCCTGAAACCGTTCATCCTCGTAGTAGCGCGCCTTCTTCGCCCGGATCGGATGGACGCCCGACACCATGACGATCTCGTCGGTGGACGGGAGCTGCATCACCTCGCCTGGTGTCAGCAGCGGCCGCGCGGTCTCCGATCGCGAGACCATGAGATGTCCGAGCCAGGGCGACAGCCGGCTGCCGGCATAATTCTTCATCGCCTTCATCTCGGTCGCGGTGCCGAGCGCGTCGCTGACCCGCTTCGCCGTCCGCTCGTCGTTGGTCGCGAAGCTCACCCGCACATGACAGTTGTCGAGGATCGAATTGTTGGGGCCGTAGGCCTTCTCGATCTGGTTCAGCGACTGGGCGATCAGAAAGCTCTTGATGCCGTAGCCTGCCATGAAGGCCAACGCGGACTCGAAGAAGTCGAGGCGGCCGAGCGCCGGGAACTCATCGAGCATCAAAAGGAGCCGGCGTCGCCCGGCCTTGGCCTGTAGGTCCTCGGTCAGCCGCCGGCCGACCTGATTGAGGATCAGGCGGATAAGCGGCTTGGTCCGGTTGATGTCGGACGGTGGGACGACGAGGTAGAGCGTCGTCGTCCGATCGCCGGCCACGATGTCGCCGATCCGCCAGTCGCAGCGGCGCGTCACCTCGGCGACAACGGGATCACGGTATAGGCCGAGGAAAGACATAGCCGTGCTGAGCACGCCGGACCGTTCGTTGGCGGATTTGTTCAGCAGCTCGCGCGCGGCGGAGGCGACGACGGGATGGACGCCCGCCTCGCCCAGATGCGGCGTTCGCATCATGGCGGAAAGCGTCGACTCGATCGGCCGCTTCGGATCGGAGAGGAAGGACGCGACGCCGGCGAGCGTCTTGTCCTCCTCGGCGTAGAGGACATGCAGGATGGCGCCGACCAGCAGGGCGTGGCTGGTCTTTTCCCAGTGGTTTCGCTTCTCCAGGCTGCCTTCGGGATCGACCAGGATGTCGGCGATGTTCTGCACATCGCGCACCTCCCATTCGCCGCGGCGGACCTCGAGCAGCGGATTATAGGCGGATGACTTCGCATTGGTCGGATCGAACAGCAGCACACGGCCGTGCCGTGCCCGAAAGCCGGCCGTGAGCTGCCAGTTCTCGCCCTTTATGTCGTGGACGATCGCCGAGCCCGGCCAGGTCAAGAGCGACGGAATGACCAGGCCGACGCCCTTGCCGCTCCGGGTCGGCGCGAAGCACAGCACATGCTCGGGCCCATCATGGCGGAGGTAGCTGCGCTGATGACGGCCTAGCACCACCCCGTCGGGACCGAGCAGGCCCGCTTCGGCGATCTCCTTCGGTTGGGCCCAACGCGCGGAGCCGTAGGTCTCAATGTTCTTCGCCTCCCGCGCACGCCAGACCGACATGCCGATGGCGACGGCCGCGGCGATGATGCCGCCCGACGCCGCGATGTATGCGCCCTTGATGAAGATTGATGGCGCGTAGGCGTCATAGACGAACCACCACCAGAAGAAGGATTGCGGCTGGTAGATCGGAAAATGCAGAAGCTCGAACCACGGGGCGCCGAGTTGGGCCTGAAAGCCGAGCCGCCAGGCTGTCCATTCCGTCGCGGCCCATAGCGCGAGCAAGATGATCGCAAAGACGGTGAGGATCTGACCCCAGAGAATTTTGGTCGCCGACATGCCGGCGAGCCTCTCCTGAGAGGTTTGGTTCTGAATGTTACTCATATGCCGATTCCTCTGTTCCGGCCGAAGCCCCAGTCGACGCCGCCGTCATCGCGCGCGATGCCGGAGACGTGGCGACCGAGCTGCTTTTCGAGGGATGGGGTCCAGGGCACGAGCTGGAAGCCGAGACCGTCGTCGATCATGGCGAAGCGCCCGGAGGCGAGCGCGAAGCGCTGCCGGTACGACCCGGCGACGTACTCGCCGGAGGCGGCCTGGCTGAAGGGCTGGCCCGTCTCGGTGGCGAGCCGCTCGCCCAGGGCCTCAACCTCACGGCGCCGGAGCGTACCGATCAGGCCGTGGGAGAACGTGACGCCGTGCGGCTGGCGCTCGGCGAGGCCCTGCTCGATGAGCTGCTCGGCCCGCCGGTCCATTGCATCGCGGACCTCGGCGCCGAAACCAGACTGGCCGAGCGCCACCGGATCACGGGAGACCGCCTGCCGGTCGAGCCAGGTCGCGCCGCTGGCCGTCACCTGATCTTCGATGGCGAGGTCCGACCGCACAGCCAGCGCCACGCGCCGGCGGCCTTGCGCATCGTCGAACTTGCGCAGCTCGACGACGGAGCCTGGCGCGCTATCGCCGGTCGCGTCGAGGTCGGGGAATTTGATGTGGTGGGTGCGGCCGTCGACGCCGTCGACGACGGCGTAGGCTGTCCCTTTCAGCTCATCGTCGAGACCGCGATCCACCAGCCGGCCGATGACAGGCACATCGAGGCTTTCGCCGGCCAGCACATAGCTCGCGGATGCCCGTTCGATCCCGTGCTCTCGCAGGCCACGATGGATGCGCTTGATGATGTCGCCGCGCTCACCGAGTTCGCGGAGCGTCGTCTCGGCGGCTTCGTCCATTGCCCACTGGCCGGGCCCGAGCTGATGCGCGAGGCCGAGGCTCTCCAGATGCCGCAGCCGCCCGACCTTCAGCGACTGGAACGGGTCCGGCTCCTGGCCGGGAGAAGGCGCGACGTCCATGACACTGTGCCGGCCAGCGTCGCGCACAAGCTGCCGGTCGAGCTGGGTCCAGCGCTCGGCCTCCACCTGGCGTTCGAGCGCGTGGCGGATGTCGAGATCGCTGCGCAGTCCCAACTCCTGAGTGACCAGGTCCTGGGCGCGGGCGCGCAACCCCTCCTTGATATAGTCGCGGGAGATGACGAGGTCCTGGCCGTCGTCCGTGACGCCGCGCACGATGATGTGGACGTGCGGGTGCTGGGTGTTCCAGTGATCGACGGCGACCCAATCGAGCTTGGTGCCGAGGTCCTTCTCCATCTGGCCGACCAGCTCGCGGGCGTAGCCCTTGAGGTCGGCCATCTCCGGCGCGTCTTCAGGCGAGACGATGAAGCGGAAGTGGTGGCGGTCACCCGCACTCCGCTCGGCGAAGGCCCTGGGATCGGCGTCCTCGGTCTCCGGACCGAACAGCCGGGCCTTCTCCCCGTCCCGGGTAACGCCCTCGCGCCTCAGGTAGCCGAGATGGGCGCCGAGCGGCGCCGAGCGCGCGGAGTGACGGACGACGCGGGCCTTGACCGTCACCAGGCGCGAGCGGCCGGTGAGCAGATGGTTCGCCCGGATCGCCGCGACACGGCCGCGGCCGAAGGTCGAGCGGCTTCCACT
>NZ_JABXXP010000069.1 GCF_013376155.1 Nguyenibacter vanlangensis | reverse complement strand
CGACGGCGCAGAGCGCGCAATCCTTCCGCAACCAGATCGCCAACACGCTGGCCGGCGGCCGTTCGGCCTCGACCGGCTCGGCCGTGTCCACCGCCGCCGAGACCATGGTCCCGCTGGGCATCGTCAGCCTCAGCAGCGCCGGCCATATTCCACTGGCCATCAATCACGAGGGCCAGGGGGTCGCGACCACGGTCTCGTTCAACCTGCCGACCGGCGTGTCGCTGGGCCAGGCGGTGCAGGTCGTCGAGGACACGGTGCGGCAACTGAAGATCCCGGCCTCGATCCACGGCGCCTTCACCGGCAATGCGGCGCAGTTCAAGAACAATTCCAGCAGCGAGACGCTGCTGATCCTGGCGGCGCTGGCGGCGGTCTACATGGTGCTGGGCATCCTGTATGAAAGCTATGTCCATCCGCTGACCATCCTGTCCACCCTGCCCTCGGCCGGGGTGGGCGCGCTGCTGGCGCTGTGGGCGTTCGGGCAGGACTTCTCGCTGATGGGCATGATCGGGGTGATCCTGCTGATCGGCATCGTGAAGAAGAACGCGATCATGCTGATCGATTTCGCCATCGCGGCCGAACGCGACCACGACCTGACGCCGCATCAGGCCATCCGCCAGGCCTGCCTGCTGCGCTTCCGTCCGATCATGATGACGACCTTCGCCGCCGCGATGGGCGCGCTGCCGCTGGTCGTCGGCAACGGCTACGGCTCCGAGGTCCGCCACCCGCTGGGGATCGCGATCATCGGCGGCCTGGCGGTCAGTCAGGCATTGACCTTGTTCACCACCCCCGTCGTATATCTGTGCCTCGAACAGCTCAGCCGCCGCGCCGCGCAATGGCGTCGCAGGCTGCTGCCCGGCAGCCGCACGACGCCCGACCGGACCGAAACCGGCCTGTCTCGCGGCTGACGTTAAATTTTCCTCAAATCTTTAAAAAATCAGCCGCAATCCTGCTGCGTAACGTTCACGCACAGCCACGCCGCACCCGACTACAAATCCGGCATTCATTTCGCCGTTCGCCCGGCCCTCCTTGCGACCCGCAAGACCCCGGGACGATCGCGAACTGATGCCAAGGACAAGAAAGGTGCATCATGTTTCGTAAAAAGATCGCTCTGCTGCTCGGCACGGCAATGCTGGGCTGCCTGGGCTGCAACGCCGCGTCGGCCGCGCCCCTGAACGCCGATACCGGGCCGGTGCAGTTCCTGCACAGCACCAAGCTGCCCGAAATCACCAAGGGCGGCTTCGATCATTTCGCGATCGACAAGAAGGACAATCTGCTGCTGGTCATGGCCGAAAAGCACGCCACGGCCGAGATGTTCCGCCTCAGCGACGGCACGCACCTCGCCTCGGCCGGCGGTTTCGGCCTGCCGCACACCCCGGCCTATGTCGCCGACCAGCATCAGCTCTTCGTTTCGGACGACAAGCTGGGCTGCGTCGTCGTCGACGTGCCGTCGCTGAAGATCGTCAAGGTCATCACGCTGCGTCCCGGCGCGGATGAAGCCGTCTTCGACAAGAAGGCCGGCCTGTTCTATGTCGGCAACGGCGGCAAGAACGACCATTCCGAGAACTCGTCGATCAGCGTCATCGACGTCAGGCAGCACAAGGAAGTCGCGCGGATCGGCATCCCGTCGGCCAACATCGAATCGATGGTCGTCGATCACGGGCGCAACCTGCTGTTCGCCAATCTGCGCGACAGGAAGCAGATCGCCGTCGTCGACCTGCAGGCCCGCCAGCTCAAGACGATCTGGACCATCCCCGGCCTGAACATGAACACGCCGATGGCCTATGACGCCAAGACCCAGCGCCTGTTCGTGGTCGGCCGCAAGCCGGGCAAGCTGTTCGTGATCGACTCGACCACCGGCAATCTGCTGTCCACCGCCGATTGCGTCGATACCGCCGACGGCGAGACCTGGGACGGCAAGAACAAGCGCCTCTATATCAGCGGCGCCGAGGGGCTCAGCGTCTTCCATCGCGACGACGCCGATCATTTCTCGGAAATCCAGCGCATCGACACCAAGACCGGCAAGGTCTCGGCCTATGTCGGCGGGCTGAAGCAGCTCTATATCGCCCACGCCAGGACGGCGATCGAGCCCGCGGCGCTGGACATCTACACCGTGGCGCAGGACCCGGCGGCCGAAGCGGCCGCCCAGGCCGCGGCCGCCGCCAGGAAGAAATCGTAAAAATTACCACCGTCGCGGCCTGGCATTCAGGCCGCGCCATGCAGGACGCGACCCAGGGCAGCGCCGCCCGCCGCATGGTCGAAACGTCCATCTCCAAATCGTTCCTCTTTAAATCAACGTCCAGAATTTCTTGAAACTTTAACATGACAGGGAAAGTTCGCCGCTTCTGCCCGGTTGCGGATGGCGCTAAAGACGGCGTCATCCGTGCCGGGACATCGCGCCGGCGTCCGGCTCCCACGAGCGCATGCGCACAGAAAGAAGACACGCCATGACGACACGATCGATCCTCTCCCGGGTGGGGGCCGTCCTGCTCTCGACCTCGGCGCTCGTCACCGGAGGACAGGCGCTGGCCGCACAGCATCACGGCGCGCATCACCATGGCGCGCCGATGCTGGAAGGCGTGCCGCGCTATGACAACATCATCATCATCGAGATGGAAAACCGTCAGTACGGCGAAATCATCGGCGCGCAGCCCGCCAGCTCGCCCCACATGACGGCGCTGGCGCAGAAATATAATTCGGCGACGAACTATTACGGCATCACCCACCCCAGCGAGCCGAACTACATCGCCATGATGGCCGGCGACCAGGAAGGCGTGCTGGATGACGACGCCTGGTACTGCCAGGCCGACGGCACCCCGCTGCCGGCCGACAAGGCCATCGTGGCCGGCAAGCCGGACATGGCGCCGATGAACCGTCCCTGCAACGGCATCAAGAAGACCAAGGCGTATGTCGCCCACCATTTCACGGTGCCGAACTTCTTCGCCCAGTTGAACACGGCCGGCATTTCCTGGTCGATGTATAACCAGAGCATGCCGACCAATCCCCAGACGGGCGGAACCATGCCCGAAATGCCCACCTATCCGGCACCGGACGACCCGGGCGCCGACGTGCGCGGGCTGTACGCGTCCAAGCACAACCCGTCGGTCAATTTCGACGATATCCGCGAAGCGCCCGATTTCCACGCCCATAACCGCACCGAACAGGCATTCTTCGACAATCTGGCCGATGGCAGCCTGCCGCGCTTCGCCTATTTCGTGCCGGACCAGTGCCATGACGACCACGGCCCGTCGGGCCCGATGAAGGACCACCCGCAATGCAAGGGCCACGGCTATGGCCCCTCGCCGCTGCTGACCACCGGCGACGATTACGTCCAGACCCTGGTCGACCATATCCAGGCCTCGCCGCTGTGGAGGTCGAAGAAGAATGTTGCGATCGTCGTGACGTTCGACGAGGATGACAGCGGCGGCGCGGGCGTGCAGGGTTGCTGCGGCTATCACCCCGTGGCCCCCGGCCAGCCGCACAAGGGCGTGGTCAACCAGGGCGGCGGGCGTATCCCGACGCTGGTCATCACCAACCACGGCGTGAAGGGCGTGCAGGACGACACCCCGTACAACCATTATTCGCTGCTGCGGACGCTGGAAGACGCGTTCGGCATCAAGCAGCATATCGGCCACGCCAATGACGGCGTCGCGGTGCAGCCGGCCGACGGCGCGTTCGTCCAGACGCCGGTGGTGCCAATGGCCAAGATGTTCGCGATCCCGGCCCGTTGACCGGATTGCGGACAAGGACGCCGCGATGATGCGGCATGGCAGGGGGCGCGCGGCCGTCTGGGTGTTGGCCGCCGCCCTGATCCCGGCCTGTTGGGGGGCGTCGTCGCCGGTCATGGCGGCGGCGCCCCTGTCGCCTGTCGCCCAGTTGGGGCGGCAGCTCTTCTTCGATCCCGGATTGTCGGCGTCCGGCCGGCAATCCTGCGCCAGTTGCCATGATCCGGCCAATCATTATGCGCCACGCAACGATTTGGCGGTGCAGATGGGAGGCGCCCGGCTGGACACTCCCGGCGTCCGCGCGGTGCCGACCCTGACCTACAGGGACGAGGTGCCGGATTTCTCGGCCACGCTGGAAAACCCCGATGAATCGGCCAGCGGACCCGGCGGCGGCTATGATTGGGACGGGCGCATGGCCTCGGTCGCCATCCAGTCGGTCAGTCCGCTGACCACCCCGTTCGAAATGGCCAATCCCGACATCGCTTCGGTGCGGGCCCGGGTGCGGCGCAATCCGGACTATGTGCGCCAGTTCACCGGTTTGTTCGGCCAGGACGTGTTCGCCACCCCGCGGCAGGTGGTCCGGGCGATCGGCACGGCGCTGGCGGCCTTCCAGCACGAGGATTCGTCCTTCCACCCCTATACCAGCAAATATGATTACTATACGCGCGGCCTGGCGACGCTGACCCCGCAGGAACAGCGCGGCATGGCGCTGTTCAACGATGCCGACCGCGCCAATTGCGCCTCCTGCCACACCGCCGGCATCGGCCCCGGCAAGGACGGCTCGACCTCGGTCGGACAGTTCACCGATTTCTTCTTCAAGGATATCGGCGTGCCGGACAATCCGCAGGTCCGCCCGCCGGCCGGGATGGGCCGCTACGACATGGGCCTGTGCGGCCCCCTGCGCACCGACCTGGCCCCGGCGCGCGATGCGGCCAACCGCCGATATTGCGGCCTGTTCATGACCCCGACCCTGCGCAACGTCGCGACGCGCCATGTATTCTTTCATAACGGCGTGCTGAAGTCGCTGCGCGACGTGGTCGCATTCTACGTCACGCGCGATACCGACCCCGCGCACTGGTATGGCCGCCAGCCCGACATCCGGCCCGATGGAACCCGGCCCGACGGAACCCGGCCCGGCGGGGCCTTGCCCTATAACGGCCTGCCGCCCGACCTGCGCGGCAATGTGGATCGCGACGACATGCCCTTCGCCGCACAGAAGACCGGCGGCCAGCCGATCCTGTCCGAAGCCGAAATGGACGATCTGGTCGCCTTCCTGAACACCCTGACGGACGGCTACAAGCCTGCGACGGCTCAACCGAAATGATCGACATGACAACCAGCGTGCCCCCTGCCCCGGTCCAGGCTTATGACCCCCTCACCCGTGCCCTGCATTGGGCGACGGCCGGCATCGTGCTGCTGCAATTCGCCATGGGCGAGACCTGGTCCTGGCTCGGCGCGGGCTGGAAGGGCACAGCCCGCGACATCCACACCAGCATCGGCTTCGCCTTTGCCGTGCTGCTGCTCTTCCGGCTCTATTGGCTGTTCGCCCGGTGGCAGCGGACGACCGCCGGCCCGGCGGACAACCGGCTGGCCATCCTGGTCCATCTGGCGCTCTACGCCCTGCTGGTGGCGGAAACGATGGCCGGTTTCGAATGGCGGTGGAGCGGCACGCGCCCCCTCTTCGTCTTCGGCGCCCATCTGGCCTGCATCCCCTGCCGGCTGGACAAGACCGGCCACCACATCGTCGCGACCCTGCATGATTACGGCGCCTGGACCATCATGGCCCTGGCCTTCGGTCACGCTGCGGTTGCCCTATGGCGGCATTACGTGCGGCGCGACGGCATCCTGGGCCGGATGCTGCCCGCGACGCGGCGGGCGTGAGCTCTGAAAAACGTAAGGTCTTCTTTCAAAAAAGAACAACCTCCGGCGCATCACTTGCCGCCGGACAGGCTGCCCAGATAGGCGATGATATCGGCCCGGTCCTGGTCCGAGACGATGCCGTCAAACCCCATGCGGGTACCCGGCGCGAAGCCGGCCGGATCCTTCAGCCACGCCGAGAGCGTCTCGACCGTCCAGACCTGCTGCCGGCGCGCCAGCAGGGCGGGCGAGAAATTGTAATCGGCAATGGCGGCGATGTGCGTGCCCATCAGGCCATAGAGGTTGGGGCCCATCATCGCCGATCCGTCGCGATCGAAATTATGACAGTCCGAGCACATGCTGTCGGCCAGGTCGCGCCCGCGCGACACATCGGCGTGCCGCACCCGATCGGCAAAGGACGGATCCGCGGCACGGGCCGCGTCGGCCACCAGGCTCACGCCGGCCGCCACCGCCAGCATCGCTCCCGCCACTCTCCCGAACATGCAACGCATCGCCGATCCCGCCATTTCCTTGTACTCCTCCCCCGGTCCGCCCGAAACAGCCTGCCAGCATAAGGAAAACACGGCGCCGCGTTCAGAGCCCACGGCGCCATGTCAGGAATATTTCACAAACCGGACCGCGCATGGCGGCTCGGCCCGAAGAAGATCGCCGCGATCAGAAATCGCTGCTGACGGTCGCGATGGCCGCGAAAGGCGATGCGATCGTATAGGTCGGCGCCTTGGCCGAGATCATGTTGCCGAAGATGCCCCGGGTGTTCGTGGCATTGGTCTGCACACTATTGATCCAGTTGAGGTACCCCGCGTTCGAGAGGTTCTGCAGGTTCAGGCGGATGGACGGGTTCTTGAACATCCCCATGCTGCTGAAGCGATAGCCCAGCGCGATATTCATGCGGACATAGCCCGGAATATGCTGGTCATCCATGAAGGTCGCATATTGCTTGCCGACATATTTCAGGTTGAAGCTGCCGAAGCGGTGGCCGTCATCGTAATCCAGCCCGAACCCGACCTGCCATTCCGGTGCTTGCGGCGCGATCTTGCCGGCCGTCGGCAGGTAGTCGACGACCTTGCCCGACGACGCCTGCAGATTGCTGTCGGTCACGGCATGCAGATATTCGGCCGACACATAGGGCCGGATATTGTAGATGGGCCGCGTGCCGATCTCGAAATCGAACCCGTCGGAATGTTCGCCGCCGCCATTGGCATTCGTCGTCCAATAGGCGCCGCTGACCGGGTCGGTCACGGTCTGGGTGAACAGGCGATTGGTGAAATTATAGTGGAAATAGGTCAGCGATGAGGACACCAGGCGACCCTGGTAGCGCCATCCGGCCTCTTCCGAGATCGAGATCTCGGGCTGCTGGTTGGGATTGGCCTTGGTCGAATAGCCGCCCGGAACATAGTACGATCCCGAATCGTACAGCGCATAGTTGGTCGGCATGCGATAATTCGTCGACACCGACACGAAGACCTGGTTCTCGGCATTGATCTTGTAGCGCGCGGCGGCGGTCGGCAGCGCCTCGGCATAGTTGGTGGTCACGTATTTCTGCGACACGTTGGGCAGGTAGTTCGCCCCCCGCCGGTCGACGATCGAATATTTCAGGCCGGCATCGATCGTCAGGCGGTCATGCAGCAGTGACAGGCTGTCGCCGATGAAGGGCGTATGTACGACTGTCTGGGTCAGCGTGTTGCGATATTGCGCCGTCACCCCGTTATTGAGCACCAGGTTGGGCCCGCCGCCCCAGACATCGAACGCCGTGCCGTTGGGACCGACCAGCCCGTACGGCGCGGTCTGGGTCTGCTTCGAATATTCGAACCAATATCCCACCATCAGGCGGTTGGGACCGTACGACCATGTCAGCTTGGTCGTGGCACCCGGGCGATAGGTCTCGGTCAGGGAGGGATTATAAAGCAGCGGGCTGCCCGAGGAGAGGCTGCCGATATGGCCGCCGATCTTCGTCGCACCATACTGGTAGGACGTCAGGCTGGTGGCATAGGCGCCGCCGCCATTGCCGTAGCCGTACCAGAAATAGGGCGTTTCCGTCAGCGTCAGGTGGTCCGTCAGCGTGAAGGTCGACGGCATGCTGGCATAGATGTTGGTGAACGGATTGGGATGCAGCTTGTAGTAATTGCCGTCGCCGGGCACGAAATGCTGCTCGTACACCGTGTTCGGCGGGTCGTTCCTGCCCAGGCCCGAACCGCCGATCGGGTTGACGAAGCCGTTGCCCCATTTCCGCCAGCTCGCCATCGTGACGCTGGGATAGGCGTCGTTCTGCAGCGAATTGCCCACGACCGCCAACGAGACGCGGTTGCCCTGCCCCCAGTCGTTCACGATCTTCATTTCGCCGTGCTTCTTGTTCTCATAGCCCGGGCCGCGCCAATGATCTTGCCGCCCCTGGGAGTACGAGAAATAGGCCCGCAGATTGGTATGGCCGATATAGCCCGTGTCGAAGCGCGCGAATCCGCGCGTGGCGTTGAACGAGCCATAGGTCATGTCGACCTGCCCGCCCATCGTCTTCCTGGGGTCGATCATGTACATGTCGACCACACCGCCCGAGGCACTGATATGCGGGCTGTCCAGGTCAGCCGATCCCTGGGCCAGCCGGACGGTGCGCAGGTTTTCCGAATCGACGATTTCCTGCGGATAAACCGCGAAATTACCGATATCGTTGATCGGGAACCCTTCCAGGGTAAAGCCCATCTGGCTTTCGGTCAGGCCGCGGACCGAGATATGCCCGCCGGTCATGCCCATCGGGTCGGTATCCGACACGTTGGCGCCCGGCAGCAGCGCGATCAGTTGCATCGGGTTCAGCGCCGGGTTCTGCTTGGCGATGTAATCCCGCGTGATTTCCGAAACCGATTTCGGCGCATCCTGGTTGACCATCAGCCCGCCGCCCAGCGCCCGGCGCGTGACCCCGTCACCATAGCTGTGGCCGACCACCTCCATCTTCTCGTCGGTCGGCGACGTCGCGCCCAGCATCGAGGGCGGCGCATCGCCGACCGACGCCCGGGTCAGGGCTGGGGTCGGGGCCGCCGAAGACGATGCCGTCCGCGCCTGTTGCGCCAGAGCAACAGGCGACAAGGAAGTAGAACATGCCAGCATAAAAAAGGCGGAACAGATATATTTCGACATAAAATTCTCCACTGACCCCTGTCAGCGGCGACTTATAAATGAAGCTGACTTTTCAGTCAGGTTATATTCTTAAAAATTCTCAAATTCATAAAAATTTAACATTTTTATAAAAAGTAATATTGATCATGTTGTTTTTATATTGCCTGTTGCGATTGCACCGCAAACATCCCGCAGGCCATCAAAGAATATCCTGCGCGCGCTCGCCCGGCCGGGGCGTATGGCATTCGTGGCACAGGCGGATCGGACCGGCGGCCAGATGGTCGCGCCGCCGTGCCAGATGGCAGGATTCGCAGAAATCATGGAATGTCGCCCGCGCCCCCGCCGCCAGGTCGGGCCGCGTGACATGGCAGAGGATGCATTTGCGATGCGGCAGCGCCGACAGTCCGGGATCCAGGCTGTCATGATGGCATTGCACGCAGTTATAGGCGCTGTGCGCCCGATGCAGGAACATGACGGGCAGCGGGTCAGCATGCCCCGGCCGGGGACGATAGCCCCACCCGGCCAGGACGAGCATCGCCGCCAGCACGCCGGCCAGCGCGGCCGTCATCCCCCATCCCGCCGCGCGGCCCTTCACGGCGCCACCCAGCGCCCGAGCCATTCCGCATAGAGCAGCGACAGGCCCAGCGACGCCGCCCCCACCCCCAGCGACAGGCGGACCGCAATGGTCGATGTCGCGCGCCGCC
>NZ_JABXXP010000068.1 GCF_013376155.1 Nguyenibacter vanlangensis | reverse complement strand
TCGATCCTGGATGAAGCCGCGCTGGTCCCGGTGATGGAAGGCGCCAGCCTGGTCGTCAACCTGGTGGGCATCCTGAGTCCCCAGGGACAAGGGGGACGGGGCCAGGGACGGAGGCAAGCGGACTTTTCGGCCATCCATGTCGAGGCCGCCGGACGCGTCGCGCGGCTGGCGGCCTCGGCCGGGGTCGCGCGCATGGTGCATGTCTCGGCCATCGGCGCCTCGGCCCGCAGCCCCTCCGCCTATGGCCGCAGCAAGGCGGCGGGCGAGGATGCGGTGCTGCGCGACCAGCCCCGGGCGACCATCGTCCGGCCGTCGCTGATCTTCGGCGCGGGGGACCATTTCCTGACCCTGTTTGCGGCCATGGCGCGCTACAGCCCGGTTGTCCCGGTCTACGGCGCCGCCACGCGGGTCCAGCCCGTCCATGTCGCGGACGTGGCCGAGGCCATCCGGCGCATCCTGGCGTCGGACGGGCACCAGGGCGAGATCTACGAACTGGCCGGCCCGCGCGTCTGGACCATGGAGGCTCTGATACGCTGGGTAGTCGCGTTCATCGGCCGCCGCCGGCTGGTCTTCGCCATGCCCCGCGCCCTGGCCTATTGGCAGGCCCTGCTGCTGGAAAATCTGCCCGGGCATCTGCTGACCCGCGACCAGTTGGCTATGCTGTCGGTCGATAACGTGGCGCAGGACGGGATGCGCGGACTGGGCACGCTGGGGATCGACCCCG
The DNA here is from genome assembly GCF_013376155.1 of Nguyenibacter vanlangensis. Classification (GTDB taxonomy): domain Bacteria; phylum Pseudomonadota; class Alphaproteobacteria; order Acetobacterales; family Acetobacteraceae; genus Gluconacetobacter; species Gluconacetobacter vanlangensis. The sequence continues at coordinate 8,695 of NZ_JABXXP010000068.1, read as the reverse complement.
TGCCGGTCGAAATGATTGCACCGACCTATCTGGCGCGATATAAAATTACTTAACGCGTCAAAACAATATATTAAGCGGCCAATATGTCCGAATCGGACCATTGTGACGGGCTGTTTTCAACCGTCCGCGCATGTCTGTGTGGATATTTTCGGATAATGGGTCAGTCTTGCTGTCTTTATTGACGGCCGGCCGTGGCGTAGGTGTTCCGCCGAAACGGGTGGCCGCCGATCGGCCGGTCCGAATCCTGCAGGGGGAAGCCGATGGCCGAGCGCATGCTCAAATTCGTCACCGTGGCGCAAAGCCAGCCCGACAAGCGGTCGGTGTCCGAACGCAACGCGGATTTCGACGAGATCTATCGCGCCTTCGCCGTCGACCAGGCCGAACGCCAGGCAAGCCGCTGCTCGCAATGCGGGGTGCCGTTCTGTTCGATCCATTGCCCGCTGGGCAATAATATCCCCGACTGGCTGAAAATGACGGCCGAGGGACGGCTGGAGGAAGCCTATGCCCTGTCCTCGGCCACGAACAATTTCCCCGAGATCTGTGGCCGGATCTGCCCCCAGGACCGGCTGTGTGAGGGCAATTGCGTGATCGAGAAGGGCTTCGAGAGCGTCACCATCGGCGCCGTCGAACGCTTCATCACCGATACCGCCTTCGCCAATGGCTGGGTCGCGCCGATCAGCCCGCCCGTCGAGCGCGCGGCCTCGATCGGCATCGTCGGCGCCGGCCCCGGCGGCCTGGCCGCGGCGATGCAACTGCGCGAACTGGGCTATCAGGTCCATGTCTATGACCGGTATGACCGTGTCGGCGGCCTGATGGTCTACGGCATTCCCGGCTTCAAGCTGGAGAAGGACATCGTCGCCCGCCGGCACCTGTACCTCGAGGAATCCGGCGTACGCTTCCATCTGGGCGTGGACGTCGCCGACCGCGACGGCGAGGGGCGGATCGCGTTCGCCACGCTGCGCGCCCGGCATGACGCGGTGCTGATCGCGACCGGTGTCTATAAATCCCGCGATATCGGCGGCCCCGGCGCCGGCCTGCCCGGCATCGTCAAGGCGCTGGATTACCTGACCGCGTCCAACAGGACGTCGCTGGGCGACAATGTCGTGGCGTTCGAGAGCGGTGAACTGAATGCCGCCGGCAAGTCCGTGGTGGTGATCGGCGGCGGCGACACGGCGATGGATTGCGTGCGCACCGCCGTCCGCCAGGGCGCGAAATCGGTCAAATGCCTCTATCGCCGCGACCGCGCCAACATGCCCGGCTCGATCCGCGAGGTGAAGAACGCCGAGGAAGAGGGCGTCGATTTCGTCTGGCTGGCCGCGCCCGAGGCGTTCCTGGGCGACGCGCGGGTCGGCGCCGTGCGCGCCACGCGGATGAAGCTGGGCCTGCCCGATGCCTCGGGCCGGCAGTCGGTCGAGCCGGTCGAGGGCAGCGCGTTCGTGCTGGAGGCCGACCTGGTGGTCAAGGCGCTGGGCTTCGACCCCGAGGCGCTGCCGACCCTGTGGGGGCAGTCCGACCTGGCCGTGTCGCGCTGGGGCACGCTGCGGGTCGACCATGAAAGCTTCATGACCAGCCTGCCGGGCGTTTTCGCGGCGGGCGACATTGTGCGCGGGGCCAGCCTGGTGGTCTGGGCGATTCGCGATGGACGGGATGCCGCGGCGCAGATGCACCGCTGGCTGGAAGAACGGGCGGCGGTGGCCGCCCAGGCGGCGGAGTGACGAAGATGGACCAGTTTCCCCAAGGCCGGGATCAGGACCTGGATCAGGGCCAGCGCTTCGTCGCCGACTGGCATGACAACGCCCGCGCCATCGCCGGGCTGTACGACCCGTCGCAGGAACATGATGCGTGCGGCGTCGGGCTGGTGGCCGCGCTGGACGGCCGCAGGCGGCGCGACGTGGTCGAGGCCGGGATTTCGGCGCTGAAGGCCGTCTGGCATCGCGGCGCCGTCGACGCCGACGGCAAGACCGGCGACGGCGCCGGCATCCATGTCGAAATCCCGCAGGATTTCTTCGCCGCCGCCATCCATAGCGGCGGCGAGGGCTGCGTGGACAGCCAGATCGCCGTCGGCATGATCTTCCTGCCCAAGACCGACCTGGCGGCGCAGGAACGCTGCCGCCAGATCATCGAGGCCGAGATCCTGGCCTTCGGCTACGGGATCTATGGCTGGCGCCAGGTGCCCATCAACACCGCCTGCATCGGCGAGAAGGCGAACGCCACCCGGCCCGAGATCGAACAGATCCTGATCCGCAACCCCCGCGGCACGGACGAGGAAACGTTCGAGCGCGACCTGTACGTCATCCGCCGCCGGATCGAGAAGAGCGCGATCGCCAACCAGGTCGACCTGTATGTCTGTTCGCTGTCCTGCCGGTCGGTGGTCTACAAGGGCATGTTCCTGGCCGAGCATCTGACGGATTTCTATCCCGACCTGCTGGATCCGCGCTTCGTCAGCCGCTTCGCGATCTATCACCAGCGCTACTCGACCAACACCTTCCCGACCTGGAAGCTGGCGCAGCCCTTCCGCCGCCTGGCGCATAACGGCGAGATCAACACGATCTCGGGCAACGCCAACTGGATGAAGAGCCACGAGACGCGCCTGGCCGACCCGCTGCTGGACCCGTACATGGACGACCTGAAGCCGGTGGTGCAGGCCAGCGGCTCGGATACGGCGATCCTGGACAACGTGTTCGAACTGCTGACCTTCGCCGGGCGCGACGCGCCGATGGTCAAGGCGCTGATGGTGCCGGCCAGCGTGGGCGGCAACTCGGCGATGCCGCAGCAGCACAAGGACATGTACGCGTACTGCAACGCGGTGATGGAGCCGTGGGATGGGCCGGCGGCGCTGTGCGCCACCGACGGGCGCTGGGTCGTGGCCGGCCTGGACCGCAGCGGCCTGCGCCCCCTGCGCTATACCGTGACGGCGAACAACCTGCTGATCGTGGGTTCGGAAACCGGCATGGTGAAGGTGCCCGAATCGGACATCGTCCGTCGCGGCCGGCTGGGCCCGGGACAGATGATCGGCCTGGACCTGCAGGAACCCAGGCTGTACGGCAACGAGGCCCTGCTGGACCTGCTGGCCGCGCGCCAGGATTTCGGCGCCTGGGTCAAGCATATCCAGAAGGTCGGCTCGGTCGTGCGCGCCGACGTGCACGAACCCGTCCTGTTCGGCCGGGACGAGCTGCGCCGCCGCCAGCTTGCGGTCGGCACGACGCTGGAGGAACTGGAGACCATCCTGCACCCGATGGTCGAAACCGCCGCCGAGGCCGTCGGCTCGATGGGCGACGACGCGCCGCTGGCGGTGCTGTCGTCGCGCTATCGCGGCCTGGCCCATTATTTCCGCCAGGCGTTCAGCCAGGTCACCAACCCGCCGATCGACAGCCTGCGCGAAACCCGGGTCATGAGCCTGGTGACCCGGCTGGGCAATCTGGGCAACATCCTGGAAGAGTCGGAAAACCAGTGCGACCTGCTGCAGCTTCCCAGCCCGGTGCTGACCAGCGGCGAATATGAATCGCTGCTGGCCTTCTGCGGCGACAGCGCGTTCGTCATCGACTGCACCTTCCCGGCGGCGCAGGGCGAGGCCGGGCTGCGCGACGCCATCGCCCGCATCCGCCAGGAAGCCGAGGACCGGGTGCGCGAAGGCTGTACCCACCTGTTCCTGACTGACCAGGACCAGTCGGGCGAGCGCGCCTATATCCCGATGATCCTGGCGACGGCGGCGGTGCATACGCATCTGGTGCGCCAGTCGCTGCGCACCTTCACCTCGCTGAACGTGCGCTCGGCCGAGGCGCTGGACGTGCATGCCGTCGCGGTGACGATCGGGGTGGGGGCCACCACCGTCAATCCGTACCTGGCGCAGGAAAGCATCGCCGATCGCGTCGCGCGCGGCCTGTTCGGCGAGATGTCGCTGCGCGAGGCGGTCGAGCGCTATCGCAAGGCCGTGGACAAGGGCCTGCTGAAAGTGATGTCCAAGATGGGCATCTCGATCGTCTCGGCCTATCGCGGCGGCTATAATTTCGAGGCGATCGGCCTGTCGCGGGCGCTGACGGCGGAATTCTTCCCCGGCATGCCCTCGCGCATCTCGGGCATCGGCCTGTCGGGCATCTCGACCAACGTGCTCAGCTTCCACCAGGCCGCGTGGAACCGCGCCGTGACCCCGCTGCCGGTCGGCGGCCAGTACAAGCTGCGCCGCAACGGCGAGGTCCATGCCTTCGACGGCAACCTGATCCACATGCTGCAGACGGCGGTGGCGACGGACGATTTCTCGATCTATCGCCGCTATGCCGACGCGGTGCGGCGCATGCCGCCGGTGGCGCTGCGCGACCTGCTGGATTTCAAGGGCGGCCGCACCCCGATCCCCGTCGAGGCGGTGGAAAGCATCACCCAGCTTCGCAAGCGCCTGATCGCGCCGGGAATCTCGCTGGGCGCGCTCAGCCCCGAAGCGCACGAGACCCTGTCGATCGCCATGAACCGGATCGGCGCCAAGTCCGATTCGGGCGAGGGCGGTGAGGATCCGTCCCGCGCCAGGCCGCGCCCCAACGGCGACAACGCGTCCTCGGCCATCAAGCAGATCGCCTCGGGCCGTTTCGGCGTCACCGCGCAGTACCTGAATGATTGCCGCGAGATCGAAATCAAGGTGGCCCAGGGCGCCAAGCCCGGCGAGGGCGGGCAGTTGCCCGGCTTCAAGGTCACCGGGATGATCGCCAAGCTGCGCCATGCGACGCCGGGGGTCACGCTGATCAGCCCGCCGCCGCATCACGACATCTATTCGATCGAAGACCTGGCGCAGTTGATCTACGACCTGAAGCAGATCAACCCCGAGGCCACCGTGACGGTGAAGCTGGTCGCGCGCTCGGGCATCGGCACGATCGCCGCCGGCGTGGCCAAGGCCAAGGCCGACGCGATCCTGATTTCCGGCCATAGCGGCGGCACCGGCGCCAGCCCGCAAAGCTCGGTCAAATATGCCGGCCTGCCGTGGGAACTGGGCCTGGCCGAGGCGCACCAGGTGCTGATGCTCAACCGCCTGCGCCACCGGGTGAAGCTGCGCACCGACGGCGGGCTCAAGACCGGGCGCGACGTGGTGATCGCCGCCATGCTGGGGGCCGAGGAGTTCGGCATCGGCACCGCCAGCCTGGTGGCCATGGGCTGCATCATGGTCCGGCAATGCCACTCCAACACCTGCCCGGTCGGCGTGTGCACCCAGGACGAGGCCCTGCGCGAGAAGTTCGAGGGCACGCCCGAGAAGGTCATCAACCTATTCTCGTTCATCGCCGAGGACGTGCGCAACATCCTGGCCTCGCTGGGCTTCTCCAGCCTGAACGAGGTGATCGGCCGCACCGACCTGCTCAAGCAGGTCTCGCGCGGCGCCGACTACCTGGACGATCTGGACCTGAACTCGCTGCTGGCCCAGGCCGACCCCGGCCCGCATGCGCGCTATTGCACGCTGGAAGGCCGCAACGAGGTGCCCGAGACGCTGGACGCGCAGATGATCGCCGACGCGCGGCCGCTGTTCGACCATGGCGAGAAGATGCAGCTTCACTACAACGTGCAGAACACGCATCGCGCCATCGGCACGCGCATTTCCTCGCTGATCGTGCGGCAGTTCGGCATGGACCGCCTGGCGCCCGGGCACCTGACGGTGCGGTTGCGCGGCTCGGCCGGCCAGTCGCTGGGCGCGTTCGCGGTCCAGGGGCTGAAGCTCGAAGTGCTGGGCGACGCCAACGACTATGTCGGCAAGGGCCTGTCGGGCGCCACCATCGTGGTGCGGCAATCGCCGTCCTCGAACCTGGTGTCGAACGAAAACGCGATCATCGGCAACACCGTGCTGTATGGCGCGACGGCCGGCGCGCTCTATGCGGCGGGGCAGGCGGGCGAGCGCTTCGCGGTGCGCAATTCCGGCGCGGTCGCCGTCGTCGAGGGCTGCGGCTCGAACGGCTGCGAATACATGACCGGCGGTACCGTGGTGATCCTGGGCGAGATCGGCGACAATTTCGGTGCCGGCTTCACGGGCGGCATGGCCTTCGTCTATGACGCGCATGATACGTTCGAGCAGCGGGTCAACCCCGACACGCTGCTGTGGAATCGCGTCACCGACCCGAAATGGGAAGCCACGCTGCGCAAGCTGGTCGAGGCCCACGCGCACGAGACCCGCAGCCGCTATGCGGAATTGCTGCTGCATGAATGGGACCGCGCCCTGCCGCGTTTCTGGCATGTCGTGCCGCGCGAATATGCGCGGGTGATCGGCTACACGCCGGCCGTGGAAACCGCGCGCAGCGCCTGAGCGCGCGATCGGCGGGCGCGATCGATATCGGTGACTGGCATCGTGGACGGCCGGGGGAAATCCCCGGCCGTTCGCCGTTCATCGCTCGCCGTCTGGCGCGCCGGGGTCGCGCCCGCACGCATTCCGCACTAGATATTAGGGCAGAACGGTCACCGCGCACGCGGGACGCCTGCATGGGGATGGCAACGAAGATGGCTATACAGATGCTTCTTTCCGCATGGTCCGACCGGCTGGGCTTACGCGCGGCCGGGGGCGCGGCCGGGGGATCGGCGGTGGCGGCAGCCACCATGGGCGACCTGCCGCGCTGGGACCTGTCCGACCTGTATGACGATCGCGATTCCGAGCGCCTGCGCCAGGACCTGGCCCAGGCCGGATCCGACGCCGAAGCCTTCGCCCGGACCTGGCGTGGCCGCCTGGCCGACGTTCCGGCTGCCGAGCTGGCGCGCGCGATCGCCGAGTATCAGCGGATCGACGAAATCCTGGGCCGTGCCGCGTCCTATGCGCAATTGCTGTTCGCCGCCGATTCGTCCGATCCGGCGAACGGCCGCTTCTCGCAGTCGGTCAATGAACGGCTGACGGATATTTCGACCCACCTGCTGTTCTTCACCCTGGAACTCAACCGCATCGGCGAGCAGGAGATGCAGGATCGCCTGGCCGATCCGGCCCTGGCCCCCTGGACGCCCTTCCTGCGCGACCTGCGGGTGTTCCGCCCCCATCAATTGTCCGACGAGGTCGAACAGGTCCTGCACGAGAAATCGGTGACCGGGGCCACGGCCTGGTGCCGCCTGTTCGACGAGACGATGTCCGCCCTGCGCATCCCGCTTGACGGGCATGACCTGACGGTGGGCGAGGCATTGAACCGGCTGTCCGATCCCGACCGCGCCCTGCGCGCGCGGGCGGCCGCGGCGATCGGCACGGTGTTCGGCGACAATATCCGGCTGTTCGCGCTGATCACCAACACGCTGGCCAAGGACAAGGCGATCTCGGACGGCTTGCGCCATTATCCGCGCTCCGGCTCGTACCGCAACCGCAGCAACATGGTCGAGGACGCGGTCGTCGACGCGCTGGTCCAGGCTGTGACGTCGGATTATCCGCGCCTGTCCCACCGCTATTACGCGCTGAAGGCGAAATGGCTGGGACTGGACAAGCTGGAACATTGGGACCGCAACGCCCCCCTGCCATCGGCCGACGACAGGGTGATCCCCTGGGACGAAGCCTCGCGGCAGGTCCTGGGCGCCTACGAATCCTTCGATCCGCGCATGGGCGCCGTGGCGCGCCGCTTCTTCGACAATGCCTGGATCGACGCGATGCCGTCCCCCGGCAAGGCGTCCGGCGCCTTCGCCCATCCCACCGTGCCGTCGGCGCATCCCTATCTGCTGCTGAATTATCACGGCCGCACCCGCGACGTGATGACCCTGGCGCACGAGCTGGGGCACGGCGTGCACCAGGTGCTGGCCGCCCCGCAGGGCTATCTGATGTCGGGCACGCCGCTGACCCTGGCGGAAACCGCCAGCGTGTTCGGCGAGATGCTGACCTTCCGCGCCCTGCTGGATGCCGAGACCGATCCGGTCCGCCGCCGCATCATGCTGGCCGGCAAGGTCGAGGACATGCTGAACACGGTGGTGCGCCAGATCGCGTTCTACCGGTTCGAGACCCTGCTGCATGACGAGCGCAGGACCGGCGAATTGCTGCCCGAGCGCATCGGCGCCCTCTGGCGGCAGGTCCAGGCCGAAAGCCTGGGGCCGGCCTTCAATTTCACGCCGGAATACGACGTGTACTGGACCTATGTCCCGCATTTCGTCCATTCTCCGTTCTACGTCTATGCCTATGCGTTCGGGGATTGCCTGGTGAACGCGCTCTATGGCGTGTTCCAGTCCGGACATCCCGGCTTCCAGGACAAATATCTGGACATGCTGCGGGCCGGCGGGACCAGGCGGCATCGCGAATTGCTGGCGCCCTTCGGGCTGGACGCGGCCGATCCGGGCTTCTGGCGCAAGGGGCTGGACGTGATCGCCGGATTTATCGACGAGCTGGAGCGTGCCTGACGTGGCGGATGAACGGGACCTCGACAATACCGGGCTGTTCGGCGAAATCCGCCGGATGGTCCGGACATCGGGCGCGATGGGCGGGATCGCGGCCCGCATCGCGGGGCACAGGATGGGCCTGCGCACCGACCTCGCCACCCATGCAGGGGACCTGAAATCGGTGCTGGGCGGCCTGAAAGGGCCGCTGATGAAGGGTGCGCAGCTTCTCTCGACCATTCCCGGCGCGTTGCCCGAGGAATATGCCGTCGAACTGGCGCAGTTGCAGTCGAACGCTCCGCCGATGGGCTGGGGCTTCGTGCGCCGGCGCATGGCGACCGAACTGGGCCGCGACTGGGAACGCCGCTTCGCGCGGTTCGAGCACGAGGCCGCCGCCGCCGCC
>NZ_JABXXP010000067.1 GCF_013376155.1 Nguyenibacter vanlangensis | reverse complement strand
GGATCCAGGCGGCGCTGGCGCGGCTGGCGCAGGCGCCGGACGGGCAGATCATGGCCGCCGACCGCGCGCTGGTGCGGTTTCTGCCCGGGCAGTTGGACCTGCTGCGCCGGATGCTGTTGGCGCAGAAGGTGGGGATCGGCGATATTCCGCCGTCGATCCGGCAGGATTACCTGCTGCCGGACGGGCGGGCGCTGGTGTCGGTCCATCCGCGCGCGGGGATGGACAGCGACGCGGCGCTGCGCCGCTATGTCGCGCAGATCCGCAGCGTGGCGCCGGATGCGGGCGGCAATGCCATCGACATCGTCGAGAGTGCGACGACCATGGTCCATGCCTTCGTGTTCGCCGCCCTGTCGGCGATCGTGATGATCGCGGCGATCCTGCTGGTGGCGTTGCGCCGGCTGCTGGACATGGCGCTGGTGCTGGCGCCGCTGCTGCTGTCGGCGCTGATGACGGTCGTGCTGGTCGTGCTGCTGCCGGAGCAGTTGAATTTCGCGAACATCATCGCGCTGCCGCTGCTGCTGGGGGTGGGGGTGTCGTTCAACATCTATTTCGTGATGAACTGGCGCGCGGGGGTGCGGTCGCCGCTGTCGAGCCCCACGGCGCGGGCGGTGCTGTTCTCGGCGCTGACCACCGGGACGGCGTTCGGGTCGCTGGCGGCGTCGCACCATCCGGGGACGGCGAGCATGGGGCGGCTGCTGCTGCTGTCGCTGGCCTGCACGCTGCTGGCGACGCTGGTGTTCGTGCCGGCGCTGCTGCCGAAGCGGGTGATCGACGAGAGGTAGGGGGGTGCGAAGGCGCCGCGTGCCGTGCGGCCTGCGTTGTGATTCTTCTTTATTCCCGCTTCGGCATCGTTGTCATGGATGGCCGGACAGTTCATGCGGCATGTTCACTTCACCCACGGGGCCGCCTGGTGCCGCGTCACGCGGCTTGAACCCGATGGTCAAATTCGCCGGATCATAGAGGATGGAGAAGGCGAAATAGGGACATAGTCCGGCAAATACACGATTGATCGGCAAATCCCATCGGACGAATTTCAGTGCCGAAGCATGGGCGCGCCGGCCGATCGTCAGGGTCTCGCGCGCCTGGACGGTATGATCGGCCTGGCCAAAGGTCAGGGCCGCGTGCGTGCCGGCCGGCCATATTTCTTCGTCGCGGCCGGAAAAGACCGCCGTCACGCCCGGCGCGCCGGTATCAGCCAACACACCGCCGCAAATCGAACTGTGCGTATCGAGATTTTCGAGACATCCCGGCACGATGTCGGAGGCCGGCCTCCGCGCGTTGCCAAACTGTGGAAGCATCGGGATTTTCACAAATCCCGCTATTTCGTCATCAGTCGGATTCAGGATCAGCCACCCCGTCCTGGGGATGCCATCAAGAGGCAGGTCGATGATCCAGCGCCTGACCCCTATCGCCAGAAGCGGGTTGGGAACGGCGCCCTGCGATGTGCGAAGTCCGAGGATCGCCCTGAAGCCTTCGTGGGGCAGGCCGTCTCCTTCAATCTCATAGTCCTCCGCATCAACGCGTGACGCAGGACATTTGGGATTGTCCTTGTGGCATCTGACATGCGTAATCATCTGAACCGGGATGGCACCGGCTATCGCGTTCCCGGCGTCGCCGAAACCGACACGTCCGTGGCCAATGACACCGTCGAACACGGTTCCCGAACCGAAACCATAGGTTTCCGTCTTTTCGGACATAAGCACATCTTGCGGATCGACAGTGCGCGGTAAGATTCTCAGGCCGGTCGAACCCGTGTCGAGCGCAGCATCGAACCTGGCGCCACCGAAGGAGAGCGTGATGCTATATCGGCGCGCGCCATCGCTCAGGACCGTTTCTTGGATCGGCACGACGATGCGGGGCGATTCAGCCGCACGCAATGGTCCTGGCGCCGCCATTCGAAGCAGGAACAGGCCCACAAATATCGGCGTTTTGCGCATCGCTTAGTTTCAAACCAATGTCTTAAAAACCAGAGCCGGTACAACGGCTTCACAGCCACAGCAGCATGGCCGATCAGCTGAAAACCAGGCCAGGAAAATTGAAACCATGTCGTCGAACTTCACAGGTTTGTGTTCAAAATCGAAACCATTGTAATGACCCGGCCGGACAGAGAACTTTGTAGCCTGACGAGCGCAGCAGGGTTTCGAAGGAATCACGGACATCGGCGTCGTCATCGACCACGCGGATCAGGGGATCAAAATCATTCATAAAATCGTCCCTCGTCTTCGCCATGCCTCTCGTTGCTGCGCCGGGCGCGCAGCAACGCCTTCACCTTGTCGAGCAATTGTCGAGGATCGACTGGTTCTATTTTAACGGCCTGCTGATTCCCGCACAGATCGTTGTCGGGTTGATCCCGGTATCCGATGCTAAGGACGATCGCGGCCGGGCGCGATTGGTATTTCCACCGCCTTTGGGCGGAACATATGAGCGTGTCTCTGACCGCGCCTCGGAGTAAAGGAATAGCCTGGGGGTCACCCCGACTGCTCACGAGACTTCACCCATTTCTTCGGAATCGGTGGAGTAGGTTCATGGCTGAAAGCGATTATCCGCGGTCGATGTCCGTCGCCGGCAAGAGCAGGCGACGGGAGAGCGTACCGTCCTTCGCTGGTTCAAGCGCAATAAGGACGCCCTCGACACAGCAAGTGCCCGATGCCGGGTTGTCTTGTCCACAAAATTCCTCTAAATGTGGACAGACGCAGGAGGCAGCAGATGAGCAAATCTATGACCCTGAACGTGCGTGTCAGCGGAACTCTCGGCGATTTCGTCGCGGCGAATATTGGTCACGACGGTGCATACGAGAACGTCAGCGAGTATGTCCGGGACTTGATCCGCCGTGACATGGAGCGTGCCGACCGCGAGGCGTTCGACCGGCTCAAGGCAGAGCTGACACAAGCCTTTGCCGCTCCGGAGAGCAGCTACCGGTCACTTGATGCCGACACCGTGATCCGACGGAATGCCCGGCGCGGGGAATGACCGATTTCCGAGTCCAGGACCAGGCCGGGCATCGACTTGATGAGATTTACACCTACACGCGCGAGCGCTGGGGGGATACGCAGGCCGAGGCCTATATTCGCGGTCTGTTCGATCGCTTCAGAGCGATAGCTGGCCGCCAATTCCCGTGGCGGCCCATTCCGGCGGCGTTTGGCGTGCATGGTTACGTGTGCCGCCATGAGCATCACTTCATCTATTGGCGGGAATTGAGTGATGGCGCGGTTGGTATTGTTACCGTCTTGCACAAGCGTATGCACCAGATGAACCGATTCCGCGAGGATTTCTCGGGTTGACCAAGCGTGGCGCCGGATGCATTGCCCTATCAATGCTTCGGCGCGCCGTGGAGCCAATAGAGCAACAGCAGCATCAAGACCCCTGCGACGATGAACAGGGCGGTGCTGTGCCGGTAATCGGCGGAGCTTCTGGTGTGAGCCGGGGCCGGACCGCCAGCACATAGGCATGCGATTGGCCGCCCGTCGCCGCGGTGTCCGGCACCAGTGAACGCTCCGGCGCGCGCATTCCTCAGATGGCCCGCGCCACGAGCCGGCCGGTCGTCTGCTTGTCAGTCATGGTTCGCACGGCGTTAGCCCACCTGTTTGTCGGTCGTATCGTTGCCTCGGGTGATCGCGCCATCCCGTCATAACCAACATGCCATTCTGACGCCTTTTCACGATATCGCGGGTCGTCTTTCGGCACCCCCGTCTTGTGGTCGAATTCCGCCTGTTGTTTACCTCTAGAGTATCCGTTGTGATCAAGCGACTTTTGGTGTCCAAGTTCGATCATCGCGGAGGAGAGCGTTAGCGATGACGACGAGCCTGCGCATGACAGCGGTGATGGCGACCTTGGCGTGTTTTCCACGTGTGACGAGAGCGTCATAGCGGGATTTGAGATCGGGATTGAAGCGCATGGCGACGAGGGCGGGCATGTAGAGGGCCTGTCGCAGATGGGAGCGTCCGCCCTGGATGAAGCTCTTGCCCTGCCATTTTCCCGACTGTCGTGTGATGGGTGCCAGACCGGCCAGAGCGGCGGTCTGGCGTTCGTCCATGGTGCCCAGTTCAGGCATATCGGCAATCAGAGCCTGGGCGGTGATTTCACCCAGGCCGGGGATGCTGGTGAGAATGGCGAGCCGTCGCGTCAGCACCGGATCGGCGGCGATTACAGCATCGATAGCGACATTGAGAGAGGTGAGGTGCGCTTCGATTTGTCGCAGGCGATGGCGAGCGTGACGCTTGAGCAGTTCCTGTCCCAGGGTCTTGAGCCGGTTCAGCGTTGCCGTCCGATCCTTGATGAGGATACGGCGTCCCGCCACCAATTCGGCCAGTTGCACCAGGTTCTCCGACCGGGCGGGGCGGGACTGGGGCTCGAGCAACACGCCGAAGCGTGCCAGCATGAGGGCATCGACCCGATCGGTCTTGGCGAGTTTCCCCGTTGCCTCGGCGAAGCGACGAGCCTGACGCGGATTGACCTTGGCGAAGGGCAGGCCGGCCTGCTCAAGGCGCCGCTCCAGATCCCGATGATAGGGGCCGGTCGCCTCGAACACGATCCGTGCCACGACCTGCTTGCCGAGCCAGCGCAACAGGGCGGTGTGCCCACTGCGGGCGTTGAGGAAGCGCCGTGTCTCCCCGCCCGGATAAAGCGCCACATCGAGATGATCCTTGGAGATGTCGATCCCGATCGTGATCGCCTGACCAGGCATTTGTTTCTTGGAATCAGCGTCGGTCTGCGTCATCTTTTCCATGTCCTATGCTTGTCATCCGGGGCTTGATCCCCCGGGTATCCGTTCAGGGCACAAGGAAAAGAAGGGGCGGTCACACTCTAATACGGCCCATCATGGCCTGTCATATCCCGACCCGTCCCCTTCCCGTTGATCCGGGGTGGCCACCCCGGATCAACGGTCCTTCATCGCACGAAGCGACCAGATTTTCATAAGACAAGTCGTATCCGTTCACACTGGTTCACGGATACGGCTCTAGATCATTGTTTTGGCGAGCATCTTTATCCGATCAGATGATTCCATCTGATCGGATGATGCTCTAGCTCGAAGCCAAGCGGCATATGCCGCTGCGTCTTCAACCGGCGCCGGGCCGGTCGTTTGGATCCCAGCCATGTCCAGCTCCCTCTTTGGACCGTCTATGCAGGAACGAGCCAATTCTCGACCTGCAGGCCGCAAACACGTTCGAATTCACCGGTGTTGGCGGTTACGAGCACCGCGCCGATAGCACGAGCATGAGCGGCGATTAGGAGATCGTTTGGGCCGATCGGCTTTCCGGTCGCCTCGAGATCCGCCCGAATGGCGGCGTATTCGGCATCGGTAGGGAGATCAAGGGCGAGCACGTTGGTGCTTGCCAGGATCGCCTCGATCTGCGCCGTCAGTTTTGGCGAGCCCTTCTTCGCGCAGCCATAGCGGAGTTCGGCCGCGGTGATGATGCTGACGCAAATCGCGTCGTCGCCAACAGAGACGATATGGTGAGCTGCCCTGCCTTGGGGATTACGCGCCAGATCAGAGACGATATTGGTGTCTAGCATGAAGAGCGCCGTCACAGGTCAATTTCCCGCGCCGGAAGCAGTGTGCTGTCGATATCGGGAAAAGCGTCTTCGGCTGATAGCGGCTCCAGCTCGGCGAGGACGGCCGACAAGCGCTTTCCAGGTACCGGTTCGATGATCAGCCGTGAACCCTCCCGGTGAATCAGGACCCGCTCACCGGGAAACTCGAAGTCGGCCGGAATGCGAACCGCCTGGCTCTTGTTGTTCCGAAAGAGTTTGGCCTCACGTGGGGGAGAGGCATCGATCTGGCGACGGTAAGGCATGTGATGCTCCATGTATATCCATTGCATATACATAGAGCAACGGCGGCTTTCAAGCGGCGTCTTCACGGCTGCTTTGCGGGGTAAACGGAAAGTTCGGTTTCAGGTAGATTGGCCGCAAAACCAGACACCGACCGCGGGGCCTACAGAATAGTTTCTTCAAAAAAACAATTTCGAATCGCTTATCCGGCGGAGGCTATTTCTTGTTTTAAAGTCTCCCATTCACGTTTCAGAATCTTTTGTCAGATATCAAGAAAATGTGGATTTACACTGTATTTTTCAGAGGCAATTCGAGTTCCGAGTTCGTAAAACTTTCGTTCAGTATTTTGAGAAATTCCTGGAGTTACACCATAAGACTGAAATTCTCTTATCGCATCTCGAAGTGAATTAATCCAGGGGACGCTCGCCGCCACAGGTGCAACAAGAAAAACGACCACCGAACGAATCATGGCCTTCCTGCGTGTCGTCTGATTCTCAGTCATTGTTGTTGCTGCTGCGCTCTTACAGTTTCACCCTTCGCAGGCGCAGCGCGTTGCCGATCACCGATACCGAACTGAGGCTCATCGCGGCCGCCGCGACGACCGGGCTTAGCAGCAACCCGAACGCCGGATAGAGAACCCCCGCAGCCAGCGGTATGCCCAGCACGTTATAGACGAAGGCCAGAATCAGGTTTTGGCGAATGTTGCGCATCGTCGCCCGGCTGAGGGCGCGCGCACGCGCAATGCCTGCCAGGTCACCCTTGACCAAGGTGATACCCGCACTCTGCATGGCGACATCCGTGCCTGTACCCATGGCCACACCGATATCGGCCTCGGCAAGCGCCGGGGCGTCATTGACGCCGTCGCCGGCCATGGCGACAGCATGCCCTTCGCTTCGCAGGCGCCGGACGATCGCATGCTTCTGCTGGGGCAATATCTCGGCCTCAATGTCGGTGATGCCAAGCTTCGCCGCGACCGCGCGTGCGGTCGTACGGTTGTCGCCGGTCAGCATGACGATGCGGATACCGTCCGCACGCAGGCTGGCGAGTGCCGCGGGCGTTGTCGCCTTGATGGGATCGGCAACGGCGATAAGGCCCGCCGCTTGACCTTCCACCGCGACGAACATCGTTGTCGCGCCATCACGCCGCAGGCTGTCGGTGTGTGCGTCCAGGGGCGCGCTGGTGATGCCAAGTTCCCGCAGGAGAGCCGCATTGCCGACAGCCACCTGATGCGCGCCAATCCGTCCGGTCACGCCCTTTCCGGTCAAGGCGGCGAACGCGGCGACCTCGGTCATGGGGATACCCCGTTCCCTGGCCGAAGCAACGATCGCGCCCGCCAGCGGATGTTCGCTGGCGCGTTCCAGGCTGGCGCACAGGGAAAGTATCGTGGCTTCATCAAAATTCGGCAATGGATTTACCGCGACGATCCGCGGCTTGCCCTCGGTCAGCGTGCCGGTCTTGTCGACGACCAGGGTATCGATCTTCTCGAAACGTTCCAGGGCTTCGGCGTTCTTGATCAGGGCGCCCGCCGTGGCCCCCTTGCCCACGCCCACCATGATCGACATCGGTGTCGCAAGGCCCAGCGCACAGGGACAGGCAATGATGAGGACGGACACGGATGCAACCAACGCATAGGCAAATGCCGGTTTCGGCCCCAGGATCATCCAGGCGGCGAAGGCCACGGCCGCGATCAGGATCACGGCGGGAACGAACCAGGACGAGACACTATCGGCAAGATGCTGGATCGGCGCCCGGCTGCGCTGGGCTTCCGACACCATGTGGACGATTCGTGCCAGCATCGTGTCGGCACCGACCTTTTCCGCCCGCATCACCAGGGTGCCGGAGCCGTTGATCGTCCCGCCGATCAGCCGGGCGTCCTTTTCCTTGCCGACCGGCAGCGATTCACCTGTCACCATCGACTCGTCAACGGCGCTGCGGCCCTCCAGAACCACGCCGTCCACCGGCAGACTTTCGCCCGGCCTGACGCGGAGCCGGTCACCGATCTGCACGGTATCCAGGGCAATTTCCTCATCTGTGCCATCCTGGCGGATGCGCCGCGCCATCTTCGGCGCGAGGTTCAGAAGCGCACGAATGGCGCCGCCAGTCTGCTCACGCGCCCGCAATTCCAGAATCTGTCCCAGCAGGACAAGAACAACGATGACCGCGGCGGCCTCGTAATAGACCGGGATGACGCCATCCTGCCGCAGGTCCTTCGGAAACAGGCGTGGCATAAAGGTGGCAGCAAGGCTGTAAAGATAAGCCGAACCGACCCCGAGCGCGATCAGACTGAACATGTTGAGCGACCGACTGCGGACCGACACCCAGCCGCGTACGAAGAACGGCCAGCCGGCCCATAGCACGACGGGCGAACTGATGGCGAACTGCAGCCATACCGAAGCCCGGGGCGACAAGACGGAATGCAGGTGCAGCCACGGAACATGCCCCCCCATCTCGAGGATCACGGTCGGTACGGTCAGTGCCGTGCCGATCCAGAAGCGGCGGGTCATGTCGCGCAGTTCGGCGCCGGGTCCCACCTCTTTGCCGACATCGGCCGGTTCCAGCGTCATGCCGCAGATGGGGCAGTTGCCCGGTGCCGTCCGCCTGATCTGGGGATGCATGGGGCATGTGTAGACGATTTCACCCGGCATGGGCGGCTCGCCAGCGTGTAAATATCGGGCCGGCGCCATTATCGGACTTGCGGCCGCAACGCCGCCATGGGCGCGTTGAGGGTCATGCTGGCAATTTTCCGGCATGCTCAGGATTGAACTCCGGCGGAGCGGTTATGACCGAAACGCGGGATCCATCGCGGGGTCGTCGCGGCATCCCGACATTGTCTGCCGCGTATCGTGAGCCCGGCCTGCTCGGGAGCATTACCGCCGGACAGTGCGGCCGCCCGTGTCCTGCGCGCCCCGAGTTGCACGGATGAGCATGGTTCGGGTGGCGCGGATGCGCGGAGCACCGGGCCGCGACGTGGCAGGACGCACGGAAACGGCGAACGGAGCGTCACACGACATGGCGGCCTCCCCACGGAATCAATTTATAACTATAACAGCATATTTCGGTTTCTGACGCAGCTATGCACGCATGTGTGTACGATGCCACGCTTCCGCATTGCCTCGCCGAAAATGTTTCCGATAAGCGATCGGGGCGCAGGCGCGAGCGGGTCCTGACGTTGTTCAAGGCCATGTCGCGAAACCCCGCGCGAGCCTGCACGTTGGCCCGACGCAGGCCGTGAGGAGAGTGTGCCATCGCTCCGCAGCGCGTTGCCGTCTGGCCGACGCCGCCGGCAGGTCCCCACGCCCTGCCCGCGCATGAGTTGCTTGCGGGGCTTGGCGTATCCGCAGACGAGGGGCTGGATGAAGACGATGCGCGCGGGCGGCGCGCGGTCTTCGGCCCGAACAGGATCGCCGCGCGTCGCGCCGTCAGCGCGCCGCGCCTGCTGCTGCATCAGTTCGGCGGTCCGGTCGCATGTCTTCTGGGCGCGGCGGCGGCGCTGGCGTTCTATTTCGGTGATCGGGAGGCGGGCGGCGCCGTCGTCGCGGTGCTGGCGATCAATGCGCTGATCGGTTTCGTGACGGAACTGAAGGCCGTGAGCTCGATCGAGGCACTGCGGGCGCTTGGCGGGCGCACCGCGCATGTGCGCCGCGCGGGGC
>NZ_JABXXP010000066.1 GCF_013376155.1 Nguyenibacter vanlangensis | reverse complement strand
GACGTCGTCGCCATGACCGGTGACGGCGTCAACGACGCGCCGGCGCTGCGGCAGGCGGATATCGGCGTGGCGATGGGCCGGCGCGGCACCGACGTCGCGCGCGAGGCGGCCGCCATGATCCTGCTTGACGACGCCTTTCCGACCATCGTCAAGGCGATCCGTCAGGGCCGCATCATCTTCGGCAACATCCGCCGCTTCGTCGCCTATCTTCTGTCCTGCAATCTGAGCGAGGTGATCGTGGTGGGAATCGCGGTGGCCTCGGCGTTGCCGCTGCCCGTGCTGCCCTTGCAGCTCCTGTATCTGAACCTTGTCACCGACGTATTTCCCGCCTTCGCGCTGGCGATGGGCGAGGGCGAGGCCGGTATCCTCACGCGGGCACCCCGCGATCCGAAGGAGCCGATCCTGGGGCCGGCGCAATGGGTCGCGATCACGCTGCAGGGTGGGGTGCTCGCCGCCGGAACCTTCGCCGCGCTTGCATCGGCACGCTGGTTTGCATTCGACGCGCGGCAGTCGGTGACGGTCACCTTCCTTACCCTTGCCTTCGGCCAGCTTTGGCACGGCTTCAACATGCGTGATCCGCGCGCCGGCGTCCTGGTCAATGACGTGACGCGGAACGGGTGGCTATGGGGCGCGCTGGTGCTGTGCGGCGTGCTTCTCGCGCTGCCGCCCTATCTGGGGCCGATCTCGCATCCGCTGCATCTGGTGCCGCCGACCGCGACGATGTGGGCCGTCGTTCTGGGGTGCAGCGCGGCGCCGCTGGCCGTGATACAGGCGATCATGACCGTCGGCCGTTTGCGAGGCGCGGCAGGGGCGCTGTGCCGGACCCGCAAGGGGCGGCGGAGGACGGGGTGACGACCACTCGCCCATCCGCAATCCTGTCATGTCCGGCCCTGTGGAGCGTGGCGGCAACGGCCGCCTTTCACGGATCCATAGGGTCGGACGGGTCGATTTTCCGGCAGGCCGGCGATGGATGGAACGCCAGCGAGAACGCCGTCGGCGCGGGGCCGATTTCACCCGGCGCGTAGCCCAGTTCGCGCAGCGAACGCGCCCTGAAGGCCGGGCTTTCGATATAATGCTTCTGGTCGTCGTCGGTTACGATCAACACGGGCTTACCGGCCGGGGAGCGCAATATATCGAGGGCGCGCGCGGCGTTTCGCAGATTTGTGGTCGTATGGCGGGCATAGGGTTCGAGAACGATTCGATCCCGGGGGACATGATAGAGGGCGATCAGGCGCCGACGCATTTCGTATGCCTCGATGAAGCGGGTATGCGCCGGATGGACGCTGCCGCCCGAAACGATCAGGAATGGCGCCTGTCCCGTTTCGAAGATTTGCACCGCGTGCGCGAGGCGCAGTTTCGCCAGTGGCGAGAGCGGTTCATCCGGCTGTTCCGGCCCCTCGCCCGGCACCAGGATCGCGCTATAGGGGTAGGCACGCCAATCGAGCCGACGCGCGCGGCGCACGGCCCCGCCATTTTCCGTTTTCCATAGCGGGGCGAAGCGCAGAGCGTCGAGACGGTCATCCGCATCCAGCAATGCGATGGCCGTGTCGATCGCATCCCACGGGATTTCGATGGTGTTCAGCGGCGCCGAGAGCCGGTCGCGCCGGAGCTGGCCGACGAAGCGAACGAATTCTTCGGAACGGGCGTCGTGCGCCATGCTGTCGATCCTGGGATAGCGGGGCGATTTTCCCTGGCCGTAGATTTCGATGATCTTGTCGATCGCCGCCGCGTCGCGCCCCCATGCATCCAGGACGCCGGGAGGCGCGTGAGCCGCCGACAGGGCGATCCTGATCGTTGCGGAATCCTGCGGCGTGATCTCGATCGCCGCGAGGGCGCAATCGGGCATCGGGGCGCATCCGATGCTGTTGCGCAGCCTGTCCAGCCGCGCGCGCTTGAGCAGAACCATTTCGGGACGTTTGTCGAAGCGCGCGCCGCCGCCGGGATCGGCCAGGAATGCCGTGAGTTCGGGAAACAGCCGGAGTCCCATCGCCCCGGCCGGCGGACCGGCGGGGGCGGCCCGCGTGGAGGGCGTCCACGCGAGCCAGGTACCCAGCGCCATGATGGCGACGGACCGCCACATGGCGCGCCTGGAGCAGATCCCGTTCAAACGGACTCGTTTGAACGGGTGAAGATACTCGATAAATAACAACATAGAGCATTTCCGCTTAACCGGCGTTCAGTGGAAAAGCTCTAGCAGGCTGCGGAAAAACTACCAACGTCGCGCCGTGAATGATGATTCGTCGCCGAGATGGAATCGGATATCGCCGGTGAGGGTGCCGTCTTCCTCGAGTTGGACATCTCCGTCGCCGGAGGCTTCGTTCATTTCGTCGTGGCCGGCCCAGGTAAAGTGGATGCTGGCTTGGCCATAGTGGCAGTCGAGACCACCTTGGACCGCTCCGAAGCCGAATTCCCCGCCGCCATCAGGATGGAACTGGATGTATCCGGGCCCGAGCAGGTCGATGAACGCGCTATCCCATAGCTCCATCCCGGTAATCCGCCATTTTCCAGTCATCGGGTGAACCAGTGTCATGGCGTGGCACCGAGAAGCTTTGGTAGCCGGATGAGATTGGCGGCGGTTGCTGTCAAGGTGAAGATCCAGCCGACACGATCGAGGCCACGATGCCGGGTCTTTCGCAATCCTGCCGTGGCCTTGATCCAGCCGAACGGCTCCTCGACCCGCTTGCGGATGCGCTGGCTGATTGCGTAGCCGGGATGGCGCGTGGTGCGGCCATCGATGGAAGATCGTCTGCCCGACAGATTCTGGGCCACGTGAGGCGTGACGCCGATCGCGCGCAGGTTCGCCACATGCTCTGCCGTATCATAAGCCTTGTCTGATCCGAGTGTGACGCGGCGCCCTCGGGCGGCGACGGCGATCATCGCTTCGGCTGTCTCGCGCTCTGCACGCCCGGTCGCATGGGTGGTCCGGACGCCGACAATCAGCCCGTTGCGGTTCTCGATCAGCAGATGGCTCATGTAACAGAGCCGCGACGGCTGACCGTTTGATTTGCGATAGAGCCGTGCATCCGGATCGGTGATCGACGCATGCGTCTCGTTCGAGCGTTTCTCGCCGCGGAAATCGCGCTCTGCGTTGCGGCCAGATCCAGACGGATCGTCATCGGCGCCATCCTTGCGCCTGAAGCTCTTCATCGAGGCCCAGGCATCGATCAACGTGCCATCAACCGAGAAATGCTCGTTGGAAAGCAGTCGCTTGACTGCCGGATCGCCCATCACCGACAGTAGAAATGCAACCGCGATGTCGCCCGCCAGAAGGCGTTCGCGGTTCTTGGTGAACACCGTCACGTCCCATACCGGCGCATCCATCGACAAGCCGATGAACCAGCGGAACAGCATGTTATAGGTGACCTGCTCCATCAGTTGGCGCTCCGAACGCACGCCGTAGAACGCCTGCAATAACAGAGCCCGCAGCAGCTTCTCAGGTGCGATCGAGGCCCGGCCCCGTGGGGAGTAAAGACGAGAGAATTCCGGCGACAGACGCTCCAGCGCCGCATTCACCAGCGGCAGGATCGTCCGGAGCGGATGGTCAGCCGGAACCAGCACATCCGGGCTCAGGTAGCTGAACAGCGCCCCGTTCTGATCGTCCGTCCCACGCATCCAACCCTCCCATCCAGAAATTCGAGAGAATCAGATCCGCGCCACTTTTGCACCCTGAATTTCCGCAACCTGCTAGAGTCGTATCCGTTCATACTGGTTCACGGATACGGCCCTAGATCATTGTTTTGGCGAGCATCTTTATCCGATCAGATGATTCCATCTGATCGGATGATGCTCTAGAAATCGGCGGCAAGCGTCACCATGGCCGTGAATGCCGAGCCCACCACGTAGGACGGCGCCGAGGCCTTGACGACATTTCCGAAGAGGCCCTTCCGGGTGACGGCGGTCAGGCCGAATCCGCTGATCGACGACAGGTAATTGACGCCGCCGAGATTGATCAGATTGAGCATGATCTTGGGATGCACCGATGAATGGAACGACGGCAGGATGCGGCCGAGCGACAGATCGGCCGTCGCGTAGGACGGAATCGATTGATCGTTCATCAGAGTCGAATATTGCGCGTCCTGGTAGCGGAAATTGAAATTGCCGAAATAGGTGCCGTCGTCATAAGTCAGGCCGATCGCGCCGCTGAATGTCGGTGCGCCGGGTTCCTGCTTTCCCTTGGTCGGCAGATAGTCCGTTCCCGCGTTCACGTTATTGCCGATTCGCGTGTTCAGGTATTGGCCCGACGCATAGGCGCTGATGTGATGCCATGGCCGCGTGCCGATTTCGCCCTGGAAGCCCCATGCCTCCTCGCCGCCGGCGGCGATCTGCGTGCTGATCAGCACGCTGGTCCCGGGAAGGTAGGACGAGCTGGAAATCTGGTGGTTGGTCAGGTTGTAGTGGAACCAGGCCGCGGACACGTTCAGCGGACCATTGTGCCTGAAGCCCAGTTCCTGGCCGATGAAATATTCGGCGGCCAGGCTGCCGGGCGGGACGCTGGACGGCGTGGCGGAGGTGATCGGGTATTGCGGCAGATAGGCGCTCCAGTTCGCGGGGAGGCGATAGGAGGTTGTCGCGTTCAGGTAAACCTGGTCGGCGTCCGTGATATGATAGGTAGCGAGCACCTGTGGCGTCGGCTCGAAATAATTCGGCGCGGCCCTGTAGGGTGCGGCGCCGGGCACGTCCTGCGTTGCCACGCGGGAGGCCATGGACGCCTTGAACCCGGCATCCAGCACCAGCTTGCCGCCGAGCAGGGTCAGCTTGTCATCGATGCCGACCGCGTTGAGCTGCTGGATCGTATGTTCCTGATATCCCGTGACGCGGAGCCCGTTCGCGGTGAGATAATTTTCGGCGTAGCTCCAGTTTCCGCCCGGGGAAAGCGGATACTGATCCTGATATTCGGAATGGTCGCCGTAGGAATACCAATAGAACAGGGACAGGTCGTTGGCGCCTGCCTTCCAGTCCAGGTCGACCGTGACACCGCTGGTGTTCTGTTGCCAGGGATGCACGCTTTCCACCGTCAACATGCCGGAGCGGCCCTGATACCCGTCCAGATAGGCATATCGCGACGTTCCGATATAACCGCCGGCGACCGGTATCGTGGCACCGTAATTGTTCGGACCGTTCTGAAACGTCGTGTAGGGTTCGACATGCAGCGAAAGCTGGTCGGTCAGCCTGAAATCGTTGTGAACGGCGCCGAAGACGACGTTGGTGAAGCGTTCGTTGATGCGATAATAGTTGGTATCGCCGCTTTGATAGCTGCCGTCGTAATTGAAGCTGGTGCCGTTGGCGTTCCACTGCGCGAGCGTGGGGTAGCGATAGATATTCTGATGCGAGCGCGTGTATCCGAACACGATGTCGGAACTGCTGATGTTCGTCCAGCGTTTTTCTAGATTGGCATCGACATGCCAGCGTTCGAGATCGCCGGGGCCGCGCCAGAGATTGGCGGCGGAATGTGAAAACGAGGCGAAGGCCCGTACGTCGCTCTGGCCGATCTCGCCGGTATTGAGGCGTATGAACTGCTTTTGAAGGCTGTGGGTGCCGCCCGCGAAATCGACGAAGCCGCCGAAATGGTCGGACGGCCTGATCTCGCGCATGGAGACCATGGCGCCGTCGGCATTGTAGACCGGCGCGGTGAGGTCCACCGATCCCTGCGTCACGCTGATGGATTCGAGGTTTTCATTGTCGACCATGGACGATGTCCAGGGCACGTAGCTGAAGATGTCGGAGACCGGCACGCCCTCGAACACGAAGCCGATCTGCGACTGGTCCAGTCCGCGGACGTGGAACGTTTCATATTCGGTGTTGATCGGCCCTTCATTGCCGGCCTGGACACCCGGCAGGCTGGCGATCAGCGCGGTGGGCGACAGGGTGGGCGCCTGCTTTTCGATATAGGCCCTGCCGACCGCGCTGACCGCAACCGGAGCGGTCTGGCGCGCCATCAATCCGCCGCCGGAAGTATGCCGCTGTGCGACGACATCCAGTTGCTCGGGCGCGGGAGCCGCATGGGGGCGCGACGCGCGCGCGGCGGCCGTGGAAGCCGCCCCCGGACGTGCCGGCGCTTGCGAAACGGCGGGTGTTTTCTTCGCCGTTTTTTTCTGAGGCTGATTTTTCGCCTGCTGGGCGGCCATTGCGCCGCCGGACGCGGTGACGGCCAATATGCCGATCACGCATGAAGAAAGAAGCCGCCCGCGCCTGGAGCGGCGCGCGGTTCCGGATCGCACGATAGTCATGAACGTCCTCGAAAAGAGAAAAGCCTTACGGACAGAGCGGCCCGCGGCGCTTTTCGCGACGCGCGAGACGGGTGGCTGGCCCTGATGTCCCGAATCTGAAAATCCAGCGGTTTTCAGATTCGGGACATCAGATCAAATGATTTCCCAGAACCATATCCATTCATAATGGTTCACGGATACGGCTCCAGCCTATTGTTTTGGCGAGCATCTTTATCCGGCCGGATGCGTCCATCCGGTCGGATGATGCTCTAGCGTCGTGTTGAGGCGGGGTGATCGGGCCTGGGCGACCGGGCGGCCGGCGCCGAGCCGGTTTCCGGGTCGTAGTCGGGATTGGACGGATCGATGGGATTGGGCAGGACGCGCGGCGGCAAGGCGCTTTCCAGCCAGGCCCGGTATACCAGATCGCGCAGCATCGCGGCGGCGGCGGCGGTACGGTCATAGACCAGCGCGCGCGCGGGCCGGTTGCCGGCGTCGTTCAGGGCCCCCGATTTGTCGAATGCATAGACTGTCTCGACATACTGATAGGAACGGTCGAGATAGGCGAGGACCAGGTCGAAGACATCACCGTCGAGATGGCCGACCGGTTGCATGCGCGGCAGGATATCGGCCTCGACCAGGCCGATCATGTCGACATAGCGGGTCTCGAAGCGCGCATGCACGGCGGGATCGCGCGTATAGCCCTTCGGATCGGGCCCGACCCAGCCGTCATGATGGATGGTCACATGCAGCGGCTGGGAACCGTCCGCGACATAATGCCCCATCCAAGCGACGAAAAACGCGCAATCCGCTTCGAGGGCGCGGGTATCCGTTCCTTGGGCACGCATCATCCGGATCAGGCGCATATCGGCGACCAAATGACCATAGCCCTCGACGATCGCGTAGGGCAGGGTTCCGGTCCAACGCACGTTCATCCGACGCGCGGCCTTGGGATCCCGCTGCACTATCCGCAGATATTCCTTGTACAGAGCAAGAATGAATTCATATCGCGAGCGCGGCACCGCCTTCATGAACGCGAATTGTTCGCGGAACCAGCCGTGATTGGGATCTTCGGCGATCTTCGAGAATGGCTCGGACACGTTGCGCCATGTATCCGGAACGCTGGCGGACCGGGCGATGAGATCGCGCTGCGGCTTCAGGAAAACGGGACCGTCATCCGGCAAGGCATCGATGGCCGCGCGGTCGATCAGGGCATGAGCGCGGACGCCCCAGGCATCGGCGTGCCGGGGAACAAGCGCGACGACGCCGAACAAGATCAGCCACAACGACCCTTGAGCCCGCATCGGACGCTCCATGCCCATGTCAAATGACGAGCGTTTGATAAAAGATAAAAATTAATTATAGTGTGAACGTTTCATGACTTTCCGGCGTCTTTTCCCTTAATATCGTCATCGTACGCCGATCGGGCCTAGGCGCGTCGATCGACAGTGTCGGCAGGATCATGGCGTTCGCCAGGCCGGGCAAGGCCACGCAGGCGGCCGAGGCGTATCCGGTGGTCAGGAACGCGCAGGCCGTCAGCACGGCGCCGGCCGCCGCCGATACGACCAGGCGGCGTTCCTACGACAGCAGGCGGGGCACGAACAGCAATCCGCCGATATAGCCGAGCATCATGGCCGCGAGGGTAAGGGGGGTGAAGAACCTGGTCGTATCCGGAGGCTGGCCGAAGCCCCGGCCATAGGTGCCGATGGCGTCGCCCGCCATGACCTCGACCCCCACATACAGGAACGTGCCCAGCACGCCGAACCGCAGGCGCGTGTGGCGCGGCAGCGGTGGTGCCAGGGCGGCGGTGTTCGAGGGCGGCGGTGTCGGGGGCGGCGGTTCCGGCGGAGGCCTCCAGTTCGATATCGGGCAGGGAGGAGCGCCATGCCCGGGCCGACGCCGCCCAGCATGACGATGGGTAGCCAGCCAGCCTTGCCGGACGATACGCTATTGACAGTTTTATTGTTTATGAATCGAAATAAGTGCTGACGACAGGACAGGCGGGCATCCATGTTCACACCGGCGCAGTATCAGATCCTGGCCGCGATCAGCCGGGCCGGCACCATGAGCCGCACCGGGCTTGCGGGGGTTACCGGCCTGAGCAAGGCGAGCATTTCCATACTGACCAAGGAACTGATCGGCCGGGGAATCCTGGGCGAGCGCGAGCTGGTGTTCGGGCAGGGGCGGCCCTCGGTCCTGCTGGGACTGGAGGCGGATGCCGCCTGTTTCGTCGGGATCTCCCTGCAGGCCGATCCGACCATCCTGCTGCTGACCGACCTGCATGGCGCGACGCTGGCCCGGATGGAGCTGCCGCGGCGCCGCGACCATGAACACTGCCTGGCCGAACTGGTCGAGGCGTTGCCGGCCCTGGTGTCCCGCGCCGGGCGGCCGGTTGGACCGATATCGGGGATCGGCGTCGCCCTGCCGGGATTCGTCTCGCGCGATCGTACCACTTGCCTGTATTCGACGGCGCTGGGATGGAGCAATGTCGACATCGTCGGTCATCTGGCGACATTGTGCGACATCCCAGCCTATATCGAAAACGATGCGAATGCCCTGATCCTGGGCGAGCATCTGTTCGGCATCATGCGGGACTGTCCCGATTTCAGCATGGTCGCGGTGGGCGACGGCATCGGTTGCGCGCATATCGTCGATGGGCGGCTGCATCGCGGCCATAACGGCGGAGCGGGCGAAATTTCGCATGCGCCGGTCGTGCTGGACGGCGGCGCCATCGGCGCGATGCCGTGCCGGTGCGGCAAGCGGGGATGCCTGGAGACGGTGGCGACCCTGCAGGCAATCCGGGCGGCCGCGCGGCAGGCGGGCCTGCCCTGCGATATCGCCGAACTGGCGCAAATGGCCCAGACCGGCCGGCCGGAGGCCCTGGCCATCCTGCATCGTGCCGCATCAGCGCTGGGCATTGCCATTGCGCAGTTGATCCAGATGTTCGACCCAAGCCACGTGGTCATCATGCTCGATACCGCCCTGAAAGGAGAGGTGTTCGGGGCGATGGTGCAGCAGACGGTCGAGGCCCATGTCATGCGCCGGCCGGACGGGCAGGCGACGCTCTATCTGCGTGACGCGCAGAAGGATGGTTTCGCCAGCGGCGCCGCCAGCCTGGCGGCGCAGAAATTCCTGTTCGGCCTGGACCGGTAGGCGGGGACATCCGCGCGGGCGATCGCCGGATGGCCCGCCCCGGACCCGCCCCGGATCCCTGCCCCGCTATTGGCCCGCGGCCCCCGACAGAGCCCCCAGCGGCGTCCCCGACAGCGTGATGTCGGCGACGGCCGCGTAGGGGG